>DATIPS010000032.1 GCA_035471805.1 Acidimicrobiia bacterium
GCCGGCTGCGGTATCGGACTCAATATCCGGAAGTTCAAAGGCGAGCATCATCGCCATATGAACTGGGAGCAAGATACCGACTGCCCACCAAAGGGCGACACTGGCCGGTGCTTGCTGAACAGCCCACCCAATGACAGGAACCGCGACGACCACCACCAACGAAGTCGCCAGTTCACCCCAACCCGTCCCTAGCAGACGAATCGGAGGCATCGAACGCCCTCCCATTGAGGCATCTTTGTCGAAGTGACGCTTTCCGTGGATGCCGTCTGCGCCATGACGGTTCTCCCAGCCCGGCCCTATGGAAAAGGTCTCGGCACCCGGGTTCGGCGAGGTGCGCGTTTCTGCTCGGTACTGGTGATCGGGGTAGGGCTCCCGGGTCAGGCTGGCGACCGCCGGGCCTGCACCACGGAGGTGACGATGGTCACGATCGTCAGCGGGATGACGAACCAGAGCATCACTCGGGAGAATGGGCTGAGGGCGTCGTGCTCGGTGGCGGCCAGGATCAGGTAGGCGGTATACGCGACGTAGTACCCGACGAAGACCGTCCCCTCCCAGCGGGCTATCAGGTGCCCGGTGAGAAAGATGGGAAGACAGGCCACTATCACCGCCAGCATCACCGGCAGGTCGAAGACGATCGCCCCCTCGGCTACCTGGACCCCGTCAGGAGCCGCGACGGCGCTGGCGCCGAGCACCCCCAAAATGTTGAACACGTTCGACCCCACCACGTTTCCCACCGCGATGTCCCGCTCACCGCGAACTGCGGCGAGGACCGATGTGGCAACCTCGGGAAGTGAGGTTCCGGCCGCGACCAGGGTGAGGCCGATCACCAGGTCGCTCACCCCCAACTGTTCGGCGAAGGCGACGGCGGCGTCAAGTAACAGGTTCGACCCGACCACCAGCATCCCCAGACCGACCAGGATCAGGACCCCATTGACCAGGGAACCGGGCCGGGTCTCGGAGTACTCGGCTTCGAAGTCGGCGGTCCCTTCGGTCGTCTCGCGCCGGCTCTTGCGGACCAGGACCACCAGGTAGACGATCAGGAGCCCGAACAAGACGATGCCGTCGAAACGCCCGAGCCGCCCGTCGAGGCAGAGGACGACCAGCAGCACCGAGGCACCGACCATGACCGGGACGTCGAAACGCACCAGCTGCGATTTCACGACCAACGGCACGATCAACGCCGACACGCCCAGTATGAACAGGACATTGAAGATGTTGGAACCGATCACGTTGCCGAGGGCGATGTCGGCATCGCCTCCCAGCGCCGAGCCGAGGCTCACCGCAAACTCAGGGGAGCTGGTACCGAACGCCACCACGGTCAACCCCACCACGAGCGGCGAGATCCCGAACGACACGGCCAGCCGCGAGGCACCTCTCACCAGCAGCTCGGCGCCTACCACCAGCAGGGCAAGGCCGCCGAGGAACGACAAAAGCTGGGTCACGTCCATCAACGAAACCGACCTATATCTGACATGAGTACCTCCACACAACTCCAGAATCGGAGCCGGAGGTCTCTCTCACCCGCTTCGGGCGGCGCCACCGGGGTTTCCCCGTGTTGTCGGCAGCGCCTGCCGAGATACTCCCCTCAGGCAGTTGGGCATGCTAGCGGGGCTCAGCGACCCGTCCACCATTGACGTGAGCCACTTCGACAGCACCAGGCGCGAGGACCTTGCCGGATGGATTTGAGCGGGACCTTACCGACCACCATGAACGCCGTTTCGCGACGCCTATCAGGTGTGCCAGCAGTCTTGCGACGTATCAGCCGAGTAGCCACTGCACGACTGAAAGCAAACCGCACCCGCTGGAGGAGATACAAGTCGCACCCACTGGCGAAGATCCTCGACTCAACACCTGACTCAGCTTGGACCCGCAACATCCGAACGACGTTGGAGGTCAACGCCCGTACCGACAGCCCAGGCCATGGGGAGCGACGCAGATCACCCACCACCCGGAACGTTATCGAGCGCACCCAAGCGAGAGATAACCGGCATTCTGCGCTACCTCAGACTTCTCCGGTGTCGGTTCAGAAACGGCCGGGGCAGATCAACTCCACCCATATCGCTCGTTCGAGGTGGGTCGCTTTCGGAAGTGCCATGGGTCACCTGGTGCCAAGGTGTCCGCGTAATCGTCACGCTTTCGTCCAGGGGATCCGTCTTTCCTGGGTGGACGCTATTCGCACAAAGCGCTGCCATGGCGGTGATGCTTATAGACAGCAGCGCAGCCCCGCCGATGACGCCTCGGATGCGATCCGACACCTGCCGGTACTGGGTGAGGAGTTCGCGCTGCCGGGCGTCCGTTCCGGGTAGCACCGGCCGCGTCCGCTGTGCGGCCGATCGCGCCCGTTCAGCCCAGGACAACACCTTTGACGGCTTCCCGTCCTCTAGGGCCAACCGGGGCCCGAGCAGGGCAGCCTCGACACCCAGGCCAGCGGAGGCGGCGCGCACGTCTGCCGCCCCGAATGCCGCCCTGTGTGCGTCGGCCCGGCGCATTGCGGCAAGCAACACCGACTCGGCACCCGCCACTGCTCAGTGTACGACGCGTCAGGTTCGCATCGACGCTACTCAGGCCGGCGCGGTTTGCCCCCTAGTCGCTGGGACTATCTGGTCGTATGATCGGACTACGGCAATCGGGGATATCAAATGGAAGGCGACCGTCCGGCCGCCGACTCTTCGTCGGTGGGGAAACGTTTGGCTTCGTTCGTCGAGCGACACTCCGAAGTTTCGATACTCGCGGCGGTGGTGGCCACCGCTCTGTTGGCGGTGCCGTTCCTGACTATGGCCCCGGACGAGACCGCCTCCCAGGACCCGCGCGGAGAGGTGCTCTCGGCCCAGGATCTAGTCAACGACCGGTTCGCCTCGAATGTCTACGGGGCCGGTTTCATAGTGGAAGCCCGGGACGGCAACGTTTTGACCCGTGAGCCTCTGCTGGAGTTGCTGGACAATGCCGCCGCGCTGCGCGCCGACCCTGATGTAGGGCCGAAACTCTTGTCCTACTACGACCCCGACCTGGACGCGCAGATCGATGGGATCTACAGCCTCGCCGACGCCGTCGATGCCCTGCTGCGCACCCAGGGTCGGAGCGGACTCGCCGCCGCCGCGGATGCCGAGGTCGCAGAGGCTATCGACCTGCTGGTCGACTTGCACGGCAGGAACTTCTTGGGTCTGTCGGTGGCGGCCGACAACAGCACCGGACGGTGGATGTCACCGGCGATCTTGACCTCGGTAGTAGCCGACAACGAAGCCCTAGGCGGAGGCGGACAGGAGATCAGGCTGGGCGGGGACACCGACAAGGAGGAGTTCGCCCGCAATCTGCAGACCCTCCTGCGCGGCGACGAAGTGCACAATCAGGTGTGGGGCATAGCCATCGACGTCAACCTGACCAGCGGCGAGCAGGGAGCAGCGGCGGGGCCTTTCATCGGTTTCACGATCCTGGCGGTGCTGCTGGTGGTGGGGGCTGTGTTCCGCTCCTACTGGGCAGTGGCGATCTGCGGTGCGGCGCTGGCGGCTCTGATCATCTGGTTGAAGGGCCTGTCGAACCTGATCGGCCTCAAGTCGGACCTGACGCTCGACCTCATCGTGCCGATCGCCATGATCTCTTTCGGGATCGACTTCGCCTTCCACGCCATCGGCCGCTACCGGGAAGAGCGTTCCACCGGCCACGCTCCCCGTCCGGCGCTGGCGCTTGGGTTGGGAGCCGTGGTGGGTGCCCTCACGCTGGCCCTGGCGAGCGACTCGGCGGCCTTCCTCTCCAACGTGACCTCACCCCTCGAGTCGATCATCCAGTTCGGCATCGCCACGGCCCTCGCCCTGACCGGAGCGTTCGTGGTGCTGGGCCTCATCACCCCACTGGTGTTGGCA
The DNA here is from genome assembly GCA_035471805.1 of Acidimicrobiia bacterium. NCBI lineage: Bacteria > Bacillati > Actinomycetota > Acidimicrobiia > Acidimicrobiia bacterium. The sequence goes on from DATIPS010000032.1 coordinate 3,858, forward strand.
CGTGTGGAAGACAGGGTGGTCCCCCGACCTCCGACCCGGATGGGACGCTTCCTGGGAGCCAACGCCATCGGCCTGGCGGCCTCCGGTGCCATGGCGGTAGTGCTGTTCATGGTGTTCCTGTCGCCACCCGTCGGCGTTGCCATGCTGGCCGTGTACCTGGTCGCCTTCCTGCTGGTGCCATATCTGATCGAAAGCCGCAAGACCGCCACCGAGGAAACCGCAGCAGCGACACAAAGCGTGGCCGGGTCCGGTTCGCCCCAGATCGGCCGGGCCATTGTGGGCGTAGCATTGCGCCGAGCCGTTCTCCTTCCCGTCATCTTGGGCTTCACCGGCGTGGCCGTCTACTACGCCCTCCAGATCGAAGCGAGGTTCGACGTGGTCGACTTCTTTGCCTCCGACACCGACTTCGTCGTCAGCCTCGACAAGCTCGACGAGCATGGAGGTGAACAGGCGGGCGAACCGGCGGTCATCTACATCGAGGGCAACCTCAACGACCCGGCCTCGATCGCTGCCCTCGGCACCTTCGTGGCCGCGGTGGCAGGACTCGACGAGCCTTCACTGGCGAAAGCCGTCGACGGCGACACCGACGTGCGGGGAGGGATTCTCCCCGTGCTCGAAGATGTTATGGAGAACCCGTTCGCCATCGGAGCGATCCAGGCGGCCACCGGCGTTCAGGTGACCGACGAAGACGGGGACGGCTACCCGGACACGGCCGAGCAGCTGGCTGCCGTCACCGGATTCACCCGGCTGGCCGGGATCCCCCTCGACCAGGGCCGCCTGGCCGCCACTCCCGATGCGGTGCGCACGAGCGTGTGGCAGGACAAAGAGGGGACCCTGCAGGCGACCGTCCTCCAAATCGGCCTCGTAGGGAGCCGCTCGCAGGAGAACATCACCCGAGCCAGAGACACCCTGGAACCCCTGATCTCGGACCTGGAGACGGAACTGCGGTCCGTCGATCCCGACGCCGACGTCACCCTGACCGGCAGTCCGATCACCCGCGATGAACAGCTGAGGGCCATCCTTCGTTCACTGATGATCGCCCTGCCCATCTCGGTGGTTCTGTGTCTGCTCGTGGCGGCCTTGTTCATGCGCTCCCTCCGCTACGCGTTGGTGAGCATCGTCCCGATCCTGCTGGTGGTGGCCTGGCTGTACGGTTTCATGTTCCTGGCCGGCTACGGGGTCAACGTGGTGACCGCCACCATCGGGGCGATTTCGATCGGGATCGGGATCGACTTCGCCATCCACTTCACCATGCGCTACCGGCAGGAGATGGCGACGGCCCGGACACGGCTCGAGGCGCTGGAGGCCGCCGGGACCGGCACCGGTGGAGCGCTGGCGGCGTCGGCGGCGTCGTCGATCATCGGTTTCGCCATCCTCGCCCTGGCGCCTATGCCGATGTTCGCCTCGTACGGGCTACTGACGGCGGTGATGATCGCCATGGCGCTGGCGGCTTCGCTGCTGGTGCTGCCCTCGCTGTTGATGCTGGTCACCCGCGACCCGGGAACCGCCTAGACCGCCCCGCCTTGCGTAGTGGCGATTTACTCGGAGATTCTCGAATGGCCACGGGATGGGATCCTGACAGCGCAACTCGAGGCACCCACCACGCCAATCGACGAAGTGCCCTGGATCGGCACCTCCGCGTTCGCTGCGTTCCGATTGCGCTGGCCACTCTGGGACCAATCGCATCCACACTGTTTGACCTCTGCCCGACGCCGCAGCGATGGCGGCGATCACCGCCCCGATTTCGTCACCATTGCCGGCGTAGCGGACCCCGCCCCCATCTACAGAGGAGTGCATAACACCGGGCTAATAGGTGATCTCGCCGACTCCATTCCGAGCCGATCCGGCAATATGCGCCCCCCGGCTAGACGCTTTCTCCACGAAGCGTCTACCTGGATTTCAACCTTTGTGCCAGGTCGATCAGTAGCTCGAGGTCCTGTTCGGAGAGCTCGTCGAGCAGTCCGATCAGCCGGCGTCGTTGGTCGGACGGACGATCGAAGTTGGCCGGCGCTGCCCTCATTGCCGATACCCGTTCACTGAAACCCATTTCGGGGGATCTTTGCTGAGGGGACAACAGCATCGTCTGCCCTTGGCGGCGTTCGGTCAGGTTGTCGGCGGCGGCGTGGATCTGGTGGGGTCGGAGACCGAGCGCTTCGGCCAACACGACCAGCACCGACGATGAGGGCGGTTTGTTGCCGTTCTCGATCTCGGCCAGATAGGAGTAGGAGATGCCGGCCCGGTCGGCCAGTTCCTTGCGTTCCACACCCTGTTCGGTGCGCAACAGTTTGATCGCCCGGCCGACCGCTTCTGAATAGCGGCGGCGGTTGCGGGACGGCTTGGCGGGTATCTCCATCAGCTCACACTACCCCAAACCTACTCCGTAGGAGTAGATTCTACGCTATTAGTGTGATATCATCACTGTCAGCGTCGCTCCCGGCGCAGGGTCCGCTCAGCCACAAGGAGGCAGTCATGTCCGCACCATCCCAGTCGCCGATTCACATCTCTGTCGTCCTCGACCGTTCCGGGTCGATGGCGTCCATCGCCGACGACATCGTTGGAGGTTTCAACGAGTACCTGGCCGAACAGAGACAAGTGGAAGGCAGGGTCCGGGTGACCCTGGCCCAGTTCGACTCCCAGGACCCCTTCGAAGTGCTCATCAGCGGGGTCGACCTCCGCGAGGTGACCGACCTCGACCGCTCCGAATACCGACCCCGGGGTTCCACTCCCCTCTTCGACGCCATCGGGCGGATGATCGCCAAGATCGACGCCGACTCCGCCGCCTACTCCGAGGTTGGCGCACCCGAAGAAGATCAGGTGGTGTTGATCGTCACCGACGGATACGAGAACGCCTCCCGGGAATACTCCCGGCAGATGATCTTCGACCTGATCGAAACCCGCCGCAGCCGCGGCTGGGTGTTCGTGTTCCTGGGAGCCAACCAGGACGCCTACGCCGAAGGCCGCACCATGGCCTTCTCACAAGCCAACTCTGGTGACTGGGCTGCGTCGCCCGAAGGGTCGAAGCAGATGTGGAAGGACCTCTCCTACTCGACCTCGGCGCACCGGGCCAAAGACAAGGCACGCAGAGCAATGGACGAAGCAGAGTTCCTCAAACGGCGCCGGGGCAACTGAGAGGGACGTGCTGCTGCGTAGATACGCAGTGTGGGGGCCCGCACGGGCCCCCACCGATCCTGTTCACTATCGGGCCTGCAGCTACGGTGTCGTAGTCGGATGTACCTTCAGGTTTCCGCCGGTGACTGTGCCACCTCCGGTGAAGCTCCCACAGCACGGGCGTTATCTTCAGTAATAGAGAAGAAACCCCGCATAACTAATCCGCCGGTCAGATTATGCGAAGAGGCTCCAGCTTCCTGGGATTTGCCGAAAGGCCCTTCCGAGAAGAAATGTCACACCTACCCCTTACTTTGTAGGAGTGAGCGGGAATCGGATCGATCAACCGGGGGCACCTTTGATGGTGTTGACCGGTCCGACGGAGTGTGGAGGACGGCTATGAGTGAGTGGGACAGGTCGGTCGAGTGTCCGGCGTGTGGAGGCAACCGTGTGGTGGAACAGATATACGGGCTGCCGGGCCCGGAGCTGTGGGAAGCGTCGGAAGCGGGCACCGTGACTCTTGGAGGTTGCGTGGTGGGGTTGGACGACCCGCCGCTCGGTTGTGCAGGATGCGGGGCCGGCGTGTGGCCGGACGGTCGTTTCCGACGGGCGGCGGGCGGGCATACCGTGCAAACTCTCACCCTGTCGGTCGGCGACGGCCCGGTCCGGAGCCGGCTCGAGGCCAGCGTCGACCCGTTCGGTGACCTGGTAATCACCGGGGAGAACAGCGGACCCGCAGTGGCGGCCCTGCTCGGCGAACCGACGGTGCGGTTCACCCTTTCGGTGGAACGCTCTTTCGTCGAGACGGTGGGAACCGCTCTTGTCGAGGAACTGATGCCGGACCTCGGTGAGGCGCTGGACTGGATGGACCGGCACCGGGTCGCCTACACGCTGTACCGGAGGCCGACCGGCGGAACCGTACACGGGATGCCGATGCCGGAAACGGCACTGGAACTCCCCGCCGAGGAACATCCCAAGCTCGTGTTGCTACTCCTCCGGGAGGCGTTCCGGTCCGGAGCAGTCACCACCGAAGCCCGGCTCCAGTCGCTGCTCGAACACTACGGCATCCCCGTCCGTTTCGAACTCGGCGCCAAACCCTAAACACCCAACGCGAAACAACATCGCAGCTCGCTCAGGCGACCGGCGAGTCCAGGAACCGGCCGGACCAGGGCGGGAACTGTTACAAGGACACGACCACCGACACAAGGCCAGTTAGGAGACAAATGAACAACACCAGAGCAGCAATCGCGACTGCACAGCTCATCAAGACCATCTCCATCGGAATCCGCCACCTGTCCAACGCCGTGGCGGTGCTAGCCGCCCACGCCGACGAAGAAACCAAAGCTGCGGTCCAGGCCATCTTCCAGAACATGACCGTCGAAACCCAGAAACTCAAGGCCACAATGGAAAAGCCGGTCGAGGAAACCCCCATCGACGAAGACAACCTCCACGCCGGGTTCTACCTGTAGCCCACCCGGGGAGAACACACGGATCAATCGGCCATCCATCAGCATCGCCTTCTTGTTGAGCCTTATCCACCAGGTAGACGCTTTTCGGTCGGATCGTCAACCCGGGAGTGACGCTCCTCCGCAAAGGCGAAGGTCACATTGTTGATCCCGATCCCTTAATGCTGTATAGTGTGCTGTATGTCAGCAACTCGTACCCAGGTTTATCTGACCGATGAACAGCGTAAACAAATCGACGCCCTCGCTGAAGCCAAAGGCGTAACGATGGCCGAGATCATCCGCCGCGCCCTCGACGTCTACCTCGAGGGCGAGCATCCCGATCCGGCAATGGCGCTTGCGGCAACTTTCGGAGCAGCACACGACGCCACCGTGCCTAGCCGAGATGAATGGGACCGTGGCTGACATACTCGTCGATACCGACGTCTTCATCGATCACCTCAGAGGCGCCCACCTACTCTCACCCGGCAAACACCGGTTGTACTACTCGGTAATCACCCGAGCTGAACTCTTCGCAGGTAATACCGCTTCGGACCTTGTGAGCACACTCTTGGCACCGTTTCGCGAGATTCCTGTTGAACGCGCAGTGGCAGAACGAGCCGGACGTATTCGCCGAGAGAGCGGCATTCGGCTCCCCGACGCCCTCATCGCTGCAACCGCAATCGAAAACGGGCTAGGCCTCGCTACTCGCAATCAAAGCGACTTCGATCGGGTTCGGAGTCTGCGCCTCCGCAATCTGAGCTAGCCACTCGCGGAAGTGCCGATCTACTCGGTTAGGCGACCGTTCGATCGGCTGCGGGTCTCGCAAACGGTCACGTCCGCCCCGGCCTGAGGTCTAGCGGGGGCTGCAGAGTTGTGGCCCCCGAACCTCGCCTACCCCGGCGGACGCTTTTCCCCAGAGGCGTCTTTCTCGGAGTCACGCTTTGCCATAGAGGCGTCTTTTTCGAAGTGACGCTTTCTGGGGAATCCGCCTCCCCCAGGTAGACGCTATTCCTGGCAGGGCTTCTACTGGCATGTCGGCTGTATCGCCACCCGGTGACGTTCGCTCCTGCAGGCCCCCGAGGTGGGCTTTTCGACAACGGAGCGGGGCGGGTCGGGGCGCACGGAGCACGTTGTAGCCGGCGACCCACTCGAGATTCTGCAGCATCTTGCGGGACCCGGCCGAGCCGGAGTCTCACCCGACCACCGACATGCCGTCCTCTTCGTCCTCGCAGTCGATGACCAGCATCTCGACCTAAACCCTGGTCACGAAGGCTCCCCAGTGGCCTCGATGGCGTGCTCATCGGACCATTGAACCCGGCTCAACTGGGTCGCTGGGAGCTACTGCTCGCGTAGCCAGGTGACGGCCGCAACGACTCTTCTGTGGTAGTCATCTCCTGGAAGCAGATCGAGTTTCTGGAATATCGACCGGGTGTGGGTCTCAACAGTCTTGGCGCTCATGAAGAGCGCTTCTGCGATTCCCTGGTTGGTACGTCCCTCGGCCATCGCAGCAAGGACCTCACGTTCACGCTTGGTCAGTGAGTCGAGGGGAGACGATTGACGGCGTCGACCGAGGAGCCGTGCCACCAGGTTGGAGTCCACGACCGTCTCGCCCTCGCAGATTCTGCGTATTGCGTCGAGAATCTCCCCGGGATCGGTCACACGGTCTTTGAGCAGGTAACCGACCCTCCCGCGCGTGTCACGAAGTAACTCGACGGCATACTCGGTTTCGACGTGTTGGGACAGGACGAGGACGCCGACGGCGGGAAATGCTGAGCGGATCTCGACTGCAGCTTGGATTCCTTCGGTGGTGTGGGTGGGAGGCATACGGATGTCAACGATCGCCACGTCCGGCTGATCTGCTCTGATCCTGCGGATGAGCGCTTCGGCGTCGCCGACCGCGGCGGTGATCTCGACCCCGCCATCCTCGAGCAGCCTGGCCAAGCCCTGCCTGAAAAGCACCGAATCTTCAGCGAGCATCACTCGCATGGCAGTTTCGCTCTCAGCGTCGTTCCCTCACCGAGTGGGCTGCTGACCTGCATCTGTCCCCCGACCGCCTCGACTCGATCCTGTAGACCCTGAAGCCCGGTGCCGCCGTTCATTTCGGCGCCCCCGTCTCCATCGTCGGATACCTCGACATGCAGCCACCCATCCATGCAGAACGCTGCGATCCTGACAGATGTCGCCCTGGCATGTCGAGCCGCGTTGGTCAGAGCCTCAGCCACCAGGAAATACGCAGCCGCCTCAACGGCGGGACGAAACCGGTCCGGTTCAACGTCGACATGCACTGGGACCGGTGAGCGCTCGGCGAGTGTTTCGATGGCGGGCGCCAGGCCCCTATCGGTGAGGATTGGCGGATGCACTCCACGTGCGAGATCACGCAGGCTGTCTACCGTCGACCGAAGATCCTCGATCGCCTCATCGAGAAGTCTCCCCATCTCACCGTCCGCCTTGCCGCGTATTGAGCCGAGACGCGCTCCCAATGCCAGCAGACCCTGCTGGGCACCATCGTGCAGATCCCGTTCGATACGCCGCCGCTCATCCATGGCGGCCTCGGCAATCCGCTCCCTCGAGCGCTCCACTTCGAGCAGATGCCGTCGCAGTTCAGCGCGAAGGCCCTCATTGCGCACCGCCAAGGTCGCGGCGGCCGAGACGGAAGCTGCCAGGGTCTCATCGACCGCCGGGTCGTAGACAATTGCGCCAATGTCAGTCCCATCGCCGGCCCGGATCACCGCCTGTGATCTGTCCGCGCCGACATGAATCGTCCTACCTCGAGTATCGATGAGGCCGTCACCGCGCTCGCTCAAGAACACGAGACGCGCCGTCGGATCCCCCATCGCCTCACCGATCCTTGCCTCCAACTCGGTGGAAGTGATTGCGTCCTCCAAAGCCAGAGCCAGATCTCCCACCCTTGCCTGATCGAGTCGGGACCGCACGATGCCGACGACGAGGGCTGCCGGGAAGGCAATCAGCGCCAGGCGTTCGATCATCAGCACTGCCTTGCCTCCGGATTCCCCGAAGCCGACGAGGGGTTCCAGGAACGCCAGCACCAGAGCCA
>DATIPS010000033.1 GCA_035471805.1 Acidimicrobiia bacterium
CGCATCCTTCGCTGGTTTGGAAGATGTCACCGATGTGAAGGAACCCATCTTCCAGGTTCCTGATCCCGATCCTGCACAGGTCGACGACTGTTTCATCCCAGATCAACTTGCCGGATAAGCCATCCACGAGGCTTGCAGTCAGCGGACGGGCATCCACCTCCATGAAGACGGTGTGTACCCCCGGACCCGGGTCATCGAGATTGATCCGCCACTGGACAGGCGTGAACGTGAGGGACCCCTCCGGCTGAACGAACGGTGAGGCGTGGATGATCCGGGTGGTGCCATCGAAACTGACCAGACCCTCATCAGATATGGTCCATAATGTTCCGTCGGGGATGACCTCTGCTCGGTAGCCACCCACCGGCTGGTCGAATCGGTAGGACGTCCATTCGGTGCCGTCGAACCGTGAGTATCCGTATGGGGGTCTCTCATAGTGGACAGCCCACACCGTGCCATCGGCACCTGCCGCGATCACCGCCTGGTCGGACAGCAGCCCGTCGGCCGTCGCGTAGCTGGTCCAGGTAGTGCCATCGAAACTGGCGACACCAGACCTTTCGGTTGCTGCCCAGATCGTCCCATCCCCCGCAGACGAAACCCGGACGACTTGGCCGCTGGGCAGACCATCCTCAACTGTGTATCGGGTGAAATCGGTGCCGTCGAAACGGAGTACGCCACCATTGGAATAGTTGGTGCCGGCCCACACCACCCCATCGATTCCCACCGTCAGGGAACTGGACCACGGGTAGGACACGCCGCTCCCTCGGGGAGGAAGAGGTACCTGGTGTGAGTTCCACCCTTCGCCGTCGAACATCATCAACAGGTCTTCGCCCACCGATGCATACACCATGCCATCAGGTGATACGGCCAGATCACCGATACCGTTGGCAAACTCGGGGACCTCGTTCGAGGTCCAAACCGTCCACTGCCCACAGACCGGGCAGTGATAACGAGCGACCCACCCAAGCATGCGGCCACCGGTCCACCCGTCGAGTGTCCCCCCGAACTCCTCATCATCAGCATCTGACCTGGAGTACCCGGAGAACCACACACCCGACCACACATCACCTCCGGTTGACGGACCAGTGGCAACCTGGTTGATGACCCGACCCGGCAACCCGTCATCCAATCCTGTACCGGTTGGCAGTGCATCAACATCGAGCAACTCCCAATCACCATCGAGCCAACCTATGGCAACCCCATCAGCAGCAACACCGTATACCGCCACCCCATAGGGATCGACCGCCAAATCCTGAAAGACATATACCCAGTCGTCATAGACCGCATCGACCGATTCCAGAGGCGTCGTGTCGGCTACCGACGGGGCAGTCGTGGTCGATGTCGATGGGAGAGGCGGGACCGGCGGCAGCGTTCCCGACGAAACCTCCGGCACGCCATAACTGCGAGACAGGGCAAACCCGCCCACCACCAGCACCACCACCGTCGCCCAAATCAGCCCGGCCCAACCAGGCCGTCGCCCACCCCGACCAGACGCCTCACCGTCGGTCATCTCCAAACCCGAGGGGTCTGCATCACCGCCACGAGGCGCATCAGCCGAATCCACAATCACCTCTCACACCATCAACCCCATCCTCAGCTTCTGGTCGGCAATCGCCTAGAGGCCAACGACCTTGTCACCGTCTACCTGTGTTTCCCACAGGGGTAAACGTGACAAGCCTGCGGATCACGCATCCGAAGGTCGCATCGTTCGCCCAGGTCACAGTCGGATGGTTGCAGTCCGGTTGCACGAAACCGGGCCAGAAGTCGTCGGAACTCATGCCGGCAACGTCAACGCACCCACAAACCGCCAGGTTGATGACTAGTGGTCCCGCGGCTCAGGGGCAACGGCCAGATCGACGATCTGCCAGTTGTCGTCTCCCAAATAGCTGACCGTACAAAGGAAGTCGCGCCGTTGCGTGTCTGGTGTCTCATAGTAGGAATAGACGGTGTACCGATTCGAGCCGAGTTGCAGTTTCACACGGTCACTTGGATTCGCTGGGAGCTGAGGGAACCGGGCACCAGTGGGGAGGTCGAGATTGACCGCGGCATAGCTTTCGCATTCATGCCAGGCGCGGGCCTGCGATGGTCCTTCGTCCGGCCGGACAATGAAATTGATAATCAACCCGACAGTCACAACAACAAGAAGCGCAACCGTCCACGACACCAGTGCCTGCTTCCTTCTCTGACGGTCATGAACCCTCTGATGGTGGCCGCATCGCTTTGCCCCGTCTACTTGCCATCCGACCTCCCCCTCACATTCCTCCGACCAATCGAGGCATTCCCGATCCGGCAACGAGGGAGTTTTCGGCGTCTCGACTGGGTCAGTCATGACAAACCAAGGCTAATCCGGCTGACACCTTTCGAGGACACGACCCACCCAGAGAACTATCACAAGATCGTGGGATTGTTTCCGGCGGATCGGTCCCTCGATGTCGGTGAACAGGCACGCGGCGGTCGCGTCGTCTTGTCCCCGTCCGTCCCGGCCGGCAGATCGTCCACACGGTCGACCCTCACCCGTGACCTGCCCTACTGCGGGTGTAGCCGGGAGTCGATGGTGTGGTTCAGCTACCCCGAGTTATCGGAAGCGTTTGGAACTGCAGTTGAAGGTCGAAACAAACGGGTCGGTGCTTGCCAGCCTCCCGATAGACGACTTCAGCGCATATTGGGCTGTCGAGTCACTCGGTTGGAAACGGTCGATCCTGGCAGCGCTCGGAATCGAGATAACCATCGCCAAAGCCGACCGTCATGCTCACGCTAGGTTCGATCCGTCGAGGGTCACGATCCGCTGGACTGTATAGCCCGCATTGTCGGCCCTCTGCTCCATCAGGTTGCGACGGAATCCATTGCCGCGATCGGCCAGCGACGGAATACCCACCACATCCCGGCTACGCCCAATACCGTCAGCACGACGATGGGAAGCGTGAACCCGAGGATGGGCGAATAGAGCGCGTCGCCGCGGTCGACGCCGTCGATCATCAAGCCCTGAAGGCGCATGAACAGCGGACCCGTTGCCAACGAACCGAGAAACGCCGCACCTACCCAGCTTCTGCGAGCGGGCCCGCCCGACATCATCCGTACCGCAACCACGAAACCCGCCGCCGCTGCTGCACCGAATACGACGGCGAACAGCCACCAAGGCAGTCCGGTGTACTCGGCGAGAAGCGCCTCATCGCTGCCCCCACCCCGAATTGAACTGATCATCTGATACAAACCGTGGCTGAGTCCATTCACCAACGCCAGGAGCAAGCCGAAGGCGCGCGCCCTGGGGCTCGCCGCACGCGCCGCCATCAACAGACCCACCCCAACGGCCAGCACCTGCATCAGCGGACCGGCCGCCAACATGATCGCCCACTCGGCATCAGAGGACGGCAGCGACCCAAGATACAGCCAGCTCACATCTCCCGTCGGACTCACCAACTGAGACCAACCTGTCGGATCGACCGGAGCCCGATCGGACAGTTGAATCATCGCCGTCAAACCCCAGACAGGACTGCGCCCCGTCACGGTAAGCACCAGCCAATGCCCCACCTCATGCAGAATCTGAGCACCGACGAGGTTGATCAGAGCGGCCGCCGCCAGCAGCCGGACAAAACGAGAAGTGAGCTGGTCGCGCATCGACGGAAGTGTACGCCGGTAATTCAGACGTTTCCCCAGGTAAGAGAACCGGGCTGATCTTCCCTCGAAAGGTCCGGGGGAACCGCTCCTACTTGGAGGCGCGTTGCCTCATCAGACTCGACACTCTCCGCATCAACAAGGGTGGGCCGGTGCGCAGGCCCAAGGCGAGAGCGAACTCTGCATCCTCGGTCAGATTCAGGATGACCTCCTCGCCCTCGGCCCGCAGGTGTATGCCGTCCGGCTGGGCGTTGGTCACGATCTCGCTGAGCGCCCAGTCTCCGATCTCAACCTCTCCCGACAACATGCGGATCCGTTCATCAGTCAAATCGATCTGAACGTCAATAGCTGCGCTTGAATCCCGCGACATTCGGAGTGAGCCATCGAACACCGTCACCGTGCAACCTCCCGTTTCCCGACGAACGGCCGTCAGAATACATCCAAGCTATTGAGTCGGCCACAAATCGACCGGGAGCCAGAGCGTCTGCCTGTCCCGTTCCGGTGGTGGTGACCGGGATTGGCCGTGTTGAGGAGCGCAATCCGGCGGTCAGGTGGCGAGCTGTTTGAGTCCTTGGCCTCTTGCCGGAGAGATGGTGCGGTCGTAGGTTCGCGGTCAGAGGCCGCGGGTCATCGGGTCTTCGGGGCGGGACTCGTTGTCGCCGCCCAATCTCTTGAACAACCCACACAGAAAGGTAGAACGGCTTGAAGTCCCGGCCGAGAGCAGCGGTGATGTACCTGATCGCCGCGCTCTGCTTTCTCATCGCGGGGGTCGCCGGATTCATAGGCGACACAGAGGCCAACGCGGCCGGTGCGGCGTTTATCGTCCTCTGTATCGTCTTCGCCGTCCTGGCCCTCAACGTCCGACAATCAGGGCGGGGTCCGGGCGACCGCTAGCGGGTTCGTTATCCGATCCGGCACCTCTGAGTTCGACGGGAGTTTGCGCGGCCAATTTCCCAGATCTATCGCCCATGGGACGGCGGCCATCAGCCCGGTGATTCTCCAATAAAGGCCCGACGGTCGAGTCACCCCCGGCGGCCGGACGCTCCTTCCACAGGGGGGCCGGAATCAGGCGGCGTCGACGGCGGGTCGGATGTCCCTGGCGAACCGTTCGATCGTCTCTTCGTCGACGGGTGCTGCCGTTTGGATGAAAAAGGTCGTGAACCCGATGTCCCGCCATTCGATCAAACGTTCGATCATCCGGTCCGTAGACGTGATGTAGATGTCGAGATCGTCGGGTGCCGATGCAGGGAGCCGGTTGGCTTCCATCTGGACCCTGAAGAAGTCCATCGCCTCGGCCTCCGTATCTCTCACGACCGGGCTGAGAAAAGCGGTACGTTCGATCTCGGCGTGATCGCGGCCTATCTCTTCACAGTGGCGGCGTAGCACCTCGTCCTTCTGACGCATCCGTCCGGCATCGGGATGCGCAACCCAGTTCCATCGATCGGCGTAGCGGGCAACCGTGCGCAGGGTCTTGCGCTCTCCGGCTCCACCGATCAGAATCGGTAGGTGAGCCTGGATCGGTTTCGGTAGCAGGTACGCCCCGTCGAGGGTGTAGCGGCCCCCGGTCGGTGAGGCCACGGTTTCACCATCCAGCAAGCCCCGGATGGCGCCTGCCGCCTCGTCCAGCCAGTTCAGCCGCTCCCCGGGGCTTTTCCCGAACGGGAAGCCGAAGGCCCGGTGTTCCATCTCGAGCCATCCCGCCCCGATCCCAAGTTCGGCGCGACCGTCTGAAACATGATCCAGCGTCGTGACCGTCTTGGCCAGCATCCCCGGATTGTGAAACGAGTTCGCAGTCACGAGCACACCCAGACGTACCCGCGAGGTCACCTGTGACCACGCGGTCAGCAGTGTGTATGCATCGAAGGTGTCCTGATCGGGTTCTCCCATGCAGGCGAGAACGTGTTCCCACGTCCAGAGCTCGTCGTAGCCGAGTTCCTCGCCGAGCACCGCGAGAGCGCGTGCTTCCGGCCAGGTGAACACCTGATTCCATGGGTTGAGCGCCAGTCGGATAGGCATCGAGGCCGAGGCTAGTAGGCGACGGGATGGCGTGGTCGATTCGGCAGAAAGTCGGCTTCCATCGCCGACCCGGGACGGTCGCTACCGCAGGGAGCGGGCCGGCTTCCACGACTCCCGCTGCCCGTCGTTCGGCTCTGTGGAAGCTCCGTCAGCGGGGGCGGCCCGACCGCCCCTCAGTATCTAGTCAGTTTGTCGGCGGTAGTAATGGTTCTGGAGAACTCGACGGTGAGGCCGATAGGTACCTATGAGCGTGCCTTGGAACCTCGACCGACCCGAAATCACCGACAACCGAAGTGATTCCTGTGACGTGTGTAGGGAACCGACAAACCTGAGGGTGGATGACACCCTCAGGCTTTGCGGTTCATGCGCTCGTCGACAACCGGTCATCGACACCGGGGGTTTCAGGTTGTACCGGCTGGCGGTCGGTTAGGCCCGTCGAATCGCCGCGCAGAAGCGGGAAGAACCAGTTTCAAACCGTGGCACGCCGGCGATCCGGCCGCAGAGGCTGGATGACTTCGGGTGCGCCGAAACTCGCCCCGACGATGTGCCTGTCGGGTCCAGGTACGTCGGCTCTCCATTGTGATCGGCGCAACCGTCAGGCAGATCTACCGCGAGGGGGCCGGGGAATCAGCACCGGGGTATTGGCTGTATAGGTCCGGAACTCCTGATCGCTGCCCCAGCGTTTCTCGGCCCTGGCTTCCAGCATCGGCAGACCGCTGACGCGGGTGATGAGCAGGATGACGAACACCGGCGAGATCAGGGCGACCCAACGCCAGCCCGACAGCACCGGCAGGGCCATGATGGCGATACCGATCCAGAGCGTGATCTCGCCGAAGTAGTTGGGGTGGCGTGACCACGCCCACAGCCCCGAGGTGATGAACCGGCCTTCGTTGGCCGGGTTCTTCTTGAAGGCAGATTTCTGCTGGTCGGCGACGACCTCGATGCCAAACCCGGCAATCCATACGACTATCCCGATGACCGTGACCCAGCCGATCGAGCTGCGATCGCTGCCGGTGATGATCGCCAGCGCGCAGGCCGCGGTGAGCAGCACCCACAGACCCTGCAGGGTCCAGGTCATGAAGAACCGCAAGGGGTCCGTCTTGATGCGATCGAAGCGGCCGTCCCGGCCGTCGCGCCGTACGCGACGAAACAGGAACGTGCCGAGGCGCAAAGCCCACACGACGACCATTGCCGCCACGATCACTGCCCTTGCGTCGAGGTCGTCGCTGAGCACGAGAGCGGCAACGGTTACCGTCAGATAGGTGATGCTGCCGGTGAGGTCGTAGTAGTGCTCTGTCTTTGCGCGATTGGACGGAATGAACACAATCCAGTTGATGGCAAAGGCAAGCAGCCCGCACAATGCGAACACAGCAATCGAGCCGACCTTCGTGCTGCCCTGGCTTCCGGCGAGCACGACGAGCCCGCCGATTACGATGCTTGCGGCAATTCCGACGATCGAGTTCCGGTTCTGGTCTGTCATCGAATGAACCCTAGACGCAGCGGCCGAGCAGGCGACGGCTACTAGAAACTCGCGTTGGCGAGTTTGTTGAGGCCTTCCCACAGTCCCCGGCGATCGGCATGAGCCTCGATTGTGGTCTTGAGACGATGTACCGGTCTCGGACTTCGATCGAGCCAGAAGAGGCCGCTCGATTCGCCCGCTTCCTTTGAAGCCGCCAGCCAGACGATGGTGTCGGCACCCTGCTCCGGTGTCCGGAGGAACGGCCTCGTCAGCTTGTGGAACATCGGCAGTGACGTTTCGACTCCGGGGGTATCGGCCCAACCGGGGTGCATGGCGTGAACCACCACCCCGCGGGCGGCCAGCTGCTCCGCCCACAACTCCGTGAGGATCACCTGGCCGCGCTTTGCCCGTGCGTAGGCGATCGAACCCTTGTATTCGCCTCGCTCGCTCTGGAGGTCGCCAACCCTGATCCGCTGCGTGTACATCCCGCCGGATGAGACATTGATGATCCGGGCGGGTGCGGAGTCCTGCAGGCGCGGGATCAGCAGGTTGGTCAGCAGGAAATGGCTCAGGAGGTTCGTGGCGAGAGTGAGTTCGTTGCCCTCGGCCGTCACCGTACGGTTCGGGACCAGTGCACCCGCGTTGTTGACCAACACGTCGATAGCGGGCTCGCCTGCCAGGAGAGCGGCGGCGAGGCCCCGCACCGAGCCCATGTCGGAGTGATCGGCGACGTAGACGCCCAGGTCATCGTTGGCCGTTGCCGTGCTGATCTCCCGGCGGGCGATCTCCAGCTTCGGCTGAGAACGCCCGACCAGGCGGATTGAGGCTCCGAGGCCCGCCATCTTTTCAGCCGCGACGCGCCCGAGTCCGGAGGTTGCACCGGTGACGACCACGGTCTTGCCGTCCAGAGAAGGCAAGTCATCGACCCAACGGCGCTTTCGGAGCGCATAGCCGACGTTGGTGAAGCTGCCGATCACGGTCCGATCGAGCAACTCGTCGAAACGATTTGCCGGGGGCGCTCCCACGATCAGGCGTCGAACCAGGAAACGACCGGGGCACCTTCGGATCGAGGCACTCCGCCGGACACTTCCTGAGTTATGACCAGACCTTGAAGGCCCTGCGGGTCGATGTGGAACGGAACGATGCCGGGACTGTTGCCCAGAACACCGGCAGAGATCACCTTGTCGTCGACGACGGCCCACAGCTGGTACGTCAGGTCGTCCGGTAGCTGCTCGAGGGTGTTCTGATAGACGTAGCCTGTGCCATCGGGCAGGACCACGATCAGCATGGCTCCCGAACTCCCGTCGGCCGTCAGGGTCGCCACCCGAGCGGCAGGATCGTCCAGGGCAACGCTCACCGCTTGCTGAAGGGGATCGGCTTCCAGAGCCTGCGTCAGCGAGGCGACTTCTTGTTTCTGCGCAGCCAGCTGGGAGTTGAGGTCGTTGATCTGGTTCGACTGTGAGAACACGGCGGCGCCCAGCACCGCTGCCACCGACGCGGCGACGCCGGTCAGCCAGGTGAGCGACCGAGTGCGCTCAGTCCGGCGGCTGCCGGTGAGCGGGACGACGTCGGCGAGGGGGAGGTGAGCCGGGTTGGTGTCCAGCGCACTCGTGATCCGATTCCAGACCCGTTCGGGAGCCGGCTCCATTTCGGCGCTGAACATGGCTGCAACTTCCCGATGGTCCCTCACCTCAGCCCGGCAGAAGGTGCATCCGCGCAGGTGGTCGTCGATGAGCGCTCGCTCATGGTCGTCGACGGCATCGAGGGCATAGACGCCGAGAAGCTCCTGGATTCCCAGGTGTTCTTGAATCTGCATCATCAGGTGCTCACACCTGCGGCGTCCAGCGATACCTTCAGCCGCTTCAATCCGGATCGAATCCGGCTCTTTATCGTTCCTTCGGGTTCTCCGAGCATGTCGGCAACTTCCCGATAGCTGTGTCCGCCGAAATATGCGAGCTCGATGGGCTTTCGCTCACCCTCTCCGAGGTCGGAGAGAGCCTCCTTGATTTTGTCTGCGAGGGCCATCTCCCAAACTTCTTCCTCGATGTTCCGGCTGGTGTTCACGGTCAGCCTGGCGTCGTTGTCTTCCCTTGTACGACGCGCCGACTCCGACCGGATGAAATCAATGCTGCGACCGTGTGTATGGGCGAGCAGGAAGGAACGCAACGATCCTCTTTCCGCATCGAACTTCTCCGGGTTGTTCCACAGACGTAGGAACACTTCCTGGGTGATCTCTTCTGCCAGGGTTTCATCGCGCAGGATGCGACGGGCCAGACCGTGCACAGCTCCAGAGTGGCGACGGTATGCCTCGCCGAGCGCATCTTGGGAGAACCGACCGATGGCGGTAACCAGCGGCGCGTCGCCCAGTTCTGACAGTTCTGTTGGGCTCATTGATGGCGGCCCCTTCGAAAACGATCCCTCGGCCGCACCATGTTTTTAACAACAAGTGTCATCCATGTCCAGGCGTGCCTCCGTAGACCCTCCGTAAGCAGCCCGATAATCGGGCCGAATCAAGGAGAAATCATGCGCAATCTCGGTCGCATATTCATAGTGGCACTGTTGCTGCTGGCCCTGCCGGCCGGTGCAGCCTTCGCCCAGACTTCAGACGGAACCGTCACGGTTCTGCACGGCATCCCCGGCGACGGTGGGTTCCCCGTCGACATCTACGTAAATGGTGATTACAGCGCACCGTTCATTCCCGGACTCACCTTCGCAGAGTTCGCCGGCCCGGTGACCCTCCCGGCCGCCGACTACTCGATTGAGATCTACGGTGCCGGTGCCGATCCGGCCAGCACCGACCCCGCACTCGGACCGTTGGTCGTGACCCTCCCGGCCGGAGCCAATGCCACCATTGAGGCACACCTCGATGCGAGCGGCGCACCTACTGCTTCGGTGTTCGTGAACGACATCTCTGAGATCGCCGCCGGCAATACGCGGTTGACCGTCCGTCACACCGCGGCGGCCCCGACGGTCGACGTCCTGGCCAATGATGGAGTCCTGTTCGCCGCCCTGAGCAACCCCAACGAGGCCTCGGGTGACGTCCCGGCTGCCACCTACAACGCCAAGGTCGTGCCCACCGGTGCTACCGACCCGGTCGTGTTCGAGGCGGACCTCGCTCTTGCGGAGGGTACTTCGACGATCGTCTACGCCATTGGCTCACTCGACGGCGGTAGCTTCACGGTCGCCGTTCAGACCATCTCAGGCCTGGGTGCCGCCCCTGCGGGTGTTCCCACCGGCACCGCCGGCCTGGCAACCGAGTCCTTCCCGGTCGCCCTGGCCCTGATGGGTGCCCTGGCACTGGTCGCCCTGGCCGGCTCGGGCGTTGCCCTGGCCCGCAAGTCGAGCAACTAACAGGAGCAAATGTGACAGAACCCGGGAAGGCCTCTCCTAGGTCTTCCCGGGTTCTTTACTATCTGCCCATGACCCGTCGTACGCTGACCCTCGTCTTCGCTTTCAGCCTGATCGCGCTCACTGCCGTGACGGTCGCGTACGTGAGCAACACCGAACCCGCCGAAGTGGGTGATGTTGCATCTGTGGAGGCTTTGCTGGGGCAGCGAGAGGCCTCTACCACCTCGACCTCTTCCTCGCCGACCACCGAACCACCGCCGCCGACTGATGAGGCTGCGGTCCGACCGCCCGAGGTGTCTGTTTGGTCGGGTCTCCTCGCCGACGCCGGTCCGGGACCGGCAGTAGTCCCGACCAAGCTCACTATGACCTCGATCGACGTCGAAGCACCGATCATCTCCACCGGCGTGGATACCACCACCGGCCAGATGGCGGTTCCGGGCAACGTGACCGATGTGGCCTGGTACCAGTTTGGGCCCAGGCCGGGAGAAGGCGGATCGGCGGTTCTGGCGGCCCATGTAGACCTCGCCGGACAAGGTCCGGGGGTTTTCTTCCGTTTGCGGGAGCTGGATCCCGGCGCCCTCGTCGAGGTCGAGTTCAGCGATGGCTCGGCCCGTCTCTTCCGAATCGAAGCGAGGACCATCTACGACAAAGAGGAACTCCCGCTGGATACGATCTTCTCCAGAGAAGGTTCTCCGGTGCTGACGCTGATCACCTGCGGTGGCAGCTTCAGCGAGTCGTCCCGCCATTACGACAGCAATGTGGTTGTGTACGCGGTGCCGGTTCAACTTCCGGAACCCCGTCCCCGCTTGTAACGTCGGGAAATCTCTTCATCCGGAACCGGTCCGGCAACGTATGAGATTCGATCAAAGGAGACACATTGACTTCCACCGTCGAACCAAAGCTCGTCAAGCTTCGCCGTTTCAACGTCATCATGGGGTTTTTCCACCTGGTGCAGGGGATTCTGATGCTCGTGTTGAGCAGCGACTTCGCCCTGCCGGTGACGAGTGCTTTCCAGGTGTTCGATGAAGAATCAAACCGGCTCGTATCCGACTTCAAAACCGCCTTCGATCTTCCCATTGGTCCGGTCGTGGCGGCCTTCCTCTTGTTGTCGGCCGTTGCCCATTTCGCCATCGCTTCGCCGGGCATATACCGGTGGTACTCCAACAACTTGCTGAAAGGTGCCAATTACGCACGTTGGATCGAGTACTCGCTCAGTTCGTCTTTGATGATCGTCGTCGTCTCGATGCTGGTCGGGATCTTCGACATCGTGGCGCTGATCTCCATCTTCGCCGTCAACGCAATGATGATCCTGTTCGGTTGGATGATGGAGCTCCATAACCAGACGACGAAGAAGACCGACTGGACCTCCTACTGGTTCGGGAGCATCGCCGGCATCGTGCCGTGGATCGGCATCGCCATCTACCTGATCGGCGCCGGCCAGGGGGAACAAGGCCCACCCGGATTCGTCTATGCGATCTTCTTCTCGATCTTTCTGTTCTTCAACGTGTTCGCCATCAACATGGTGTTGCAGTACCGCAAAGTAGGTAAGTGGAGCGACTATCTCTACGGCGAGCGCGCCTACATATTGCTGAGCCTGTTTGCCAAGACGGCACTCGCCTGGCAGGTGTTCGCCGGAACCTTGCGGCCCGTCTGACCAGACCCGGGCCCGATTCCTGCGGTGAGTCCCCCGCGATTCGGGCCCGGTCTCAACCCCCGGTTCTGGTTGCCCTGTAGGCGGCGATGGTCTCTTCCCTGGCTACGGCGTGGTCGACGATCGGTGGGGGGTAGGACTCCCCGATGATGACCCCATACCCGGCGAGGTCAAGACCGCCGGCTTCCCACGGCGCGTGGATCAGGCGATCGGGTAGTGAAGCAAGTTCAGGCACGTATCTTCGGATATAAGCGCCGGTGGGATCGAACTTGCGGCTCTGGGTGACCGGGTTGAATACCCGGAAGTATGGGGCGGCGTCGGCTCCGGTCCCGGCGACCCATTGCCAGTTGCCCGCGTTCTGGGCCGGATCGGCGTCGAGCAACAACCGGCGGAAGTACCGTTCGCCCCACCGCCAGTCGATCAGGAGGTCCTTGACCAGGAATGAAGCCGTGATCATCCGGACCCGGTTGTGCATCCATCCGGTCTCGAGCAGCTGGCGCATCCCGGCGTCGACGAGGGGGTAGCCGGTGTTGCCCGTCTTCCACGCTTCGAACTCGTCGGGATCGTTGCGCCACCTCATCCCGTCGTACTCCGACCGCAGGTTGGCGGTTGCCATACGAGGAAAGGCCACCAGCAGGTGGGCGTAGAAGTCACGCCAGGCGAGCTGGCGGATGAACGGCTCGGCGCGCCGGTTCTGCAATAGGCGGATGACCGTGCGGGGGCTGATGGTCCCGTACTTCAAGTCGACCGACAACATCGAAGTGCCCGGCACATCCGGACGGTCCCTGTCGACGTCGTACGCCTCAACTGCGAACGCGCGCAGGCGATTGAGTGCTCCCTCTTCTCCCGGCTCCAGGTTCGGTTCGCTATCGGCACCCGGGATACCTCTGCCCGGGTCGTTCACGATCGTGGCGGTACCGGCCTCGGGCCATGGTCGCCATTGCTTTGCAGACCAGTTCCTCCAGAAGGGAGTGAAGACTCGATAAGGTTCGCCACCGGCAGTCACAATTGCGCCCGGTGCGTGGACCAGTGACCCGTAGAAAGTGCTGACTTCGGTGCCGGTTCGCTCTCGCACGAGCCCGTCTCTGGCGTGTGCGAAGGGAGACACATCCTCGTTCCAGTAGACGGTTTGATGGGCTTCGGCTGCAGCCGGAACGATCAGGGCCGGATCGCCCAGCTCGACCCTCAGTCGACCTCCCAGTTGGCGGAGTTGACGGTCGAGCGACTGCAGATTGGCTGCCAACTGGGCGCGACGATGAGGCATCGCCCCATCCCAGAGACGCGGGTCGACGACGAACAGCGCCGCAACGGTGTCGTGATCTGAGGTGGCGGCAGCCCATGCCGGGTTGTCGGTGAGACGGAGATCCTTGCGGAACCAGACCAGACCTGAGCTCACTTCGAGGTGTCCCGTCTCTTCGACTCGTCGATCCAGGCATCGACCCTGGCCCAGGTTTCGTACAACCAGGTGATCCGTTCTTGCCGGCCGGCGGGTATGTCACTGCGCGGAATTCTCCAGAACTCCACGCGAATGGTCGCGTCGACCATTCCTCCCGCCCAGATGTCGCGCAGGTGAGCGAAACCCTCGAGGCCCTGGTGGGTCAGAACCACGACGTCGGCGGTGCCGGCCGCGTCGAGTAGGGCGAGGGGTCCGCTGAGGCGGGGAGGAAGAACGTGGCTCAGCTGCTGAGCCTGCTCGAACATGCCCGGATCTCGTTCTCTCAGTTTCTCGAGGGCCCTGGTCTGTTTGGCCCTGGTGAAGCGGGTTCCCTCCGGGTAGATCAGCACCCCTTCGTTTGGTCCAAGGCCTGTGCCGAGTTCAGAAATGGCCGCCAGTTCGGATTGCGTGTCATCCGCACCCCGCCGGACGAAGTAGTTTGGAAGGCGGTTGCCGGCCACGTCCAGGCAGGGATCGCTCAGAAGCTCCCGCTTCAGGACATATCGCAGCAGCATGCGGTGGCGTGTGCTGACCAGAACCGCCGGCAGCAGATTGTCCACGATCGAGGCATGGCGGACCATCAAGATGATCGGGCCGGGGGCAACGACCTTCTCGCCGGCTACCTCGAGCCGAAGCGAGAAGATCCTCCTGGCTGCGGCGAGCAGAGTCCCTGCCCAGGCCTGCTGGATGGCGAAAGTCCAGCTCAGAAGCGGGCGACGATACCGGCCGAAGCCGGTGGCTACCCAGGTGGCACCAAGTGCGGCCAGGCCGGCGGTTTCCGCCGCCAGGTAGACGAGTCCGAAACAGTACAGACGGATCCCCATCCAGTGTTTGCGGCTGGTCAACCAGCGCACCGCGTCGAACACGGCGATCAATGGCAGCAGGACGGGTGCCACCATGAGCATCAGGACCAGACCACCAACGAATGTCGGGATGGTCCTCAGCCGCCGTCGCAGGGTTCCATCAGCCATGGTTCTTTCTAGCGCAGTTGGAGATGTTGTGGCTAGTGGCCGGCTCGCTCACTCCGGGCCGACCCCTCGAGTACCAGCGGGGGGAGAGTGGACCGACGGGACTCGGCCGCTCCGGTGATCCCCCGAGCCATCCGCGCGAAGATGATCTCGTGGAGTGGGGTGAGGGCAAGCCAGTAGAGGCGGGCCAGCAGTCCGCGGGGGTAGAAAGACGCTCTCTGGCGCAGACGGCTCCCGTTTTCATGCGGCTCTGCTTCGAACTCCAGCCAGGCTTCGCCCGGGAGCTTCATTTCTGCGTGGAGTTGGAGGAAACGACCCGGTTCGATCGAGGAAACTCGCCAGAAGTCCACGGCCTCCCCAACCCGCAGGTCTTCCGGGTGCCTTCTCCCTCTGCGCAAACCGACTCCACCGACGAGGGTGTCCACGATCCCTCGCAACGTCCAGGCCCAATCCGCGTAGTAGTAGCCGACCTCGCCACCGATCCGGCTGAACGCCCAGAAGAGGTCGTCGGTCGACGCAGGTGTCTCGACGGTACGTTCGTCGTGTTTGACGGTGGCGCCGGCCCATTCCGGATCGGTGGGTAGGGGCTCGGCAGGGGAGGCGGCGGCATCGGACCAGCGTGTAGTTATCTGAGAAACTTCAGAAGTGTGGAGAGCCAACCGAACGGATTCCCGGTAGCCGGTCAAACCGCCGGTCTTGGACTCGGCGACCGTGTTGTCCGTCACTATTACCTCGTTCTTCAGGCTCTCGACGAGCGGCTTCGCCACCCCGGCCGGTATTGGCGTGACGAGGCCGATCCAATGCTTGGAGAGCCACGGACTGAGGACCGGCACCGGGAGAATCACGCGCCGCGGCAGGCCGGCGACCTCCGCGTAGCCTCGCATCATTTCCTCGTAGGTCAGTTGGTCCGGTCCGCCGATCTCCCACACATGGGACTCGCCTCCGGGCTCCTCGACGGCTTCCACGAGAATCTTGAGGACGTCGGCGATGGAGATCGGTTGGCAGCGGGTGCGCACCCATCGCGGGGTGATCATGACGGGAAGGACCTCGGTGAGGTGTCTCAGCATCTCGAACGACACGGACCCCGAACCGATGATGACGGCCGCACGCAGCTCGGTTACGGGCGTGGATCCGGCGGCGAGGGTACGTCCAACCTCCTGGCGGCTGTTGAGGTGCTTGGACAGCCGGTCGCCTTCGCCTAGACCACCCAGATACACGATCCGCCTGAGTTGTGCGGCAGCGGCGGATTCTGCGAAGTTCTCGGCTGCTATCCGGTCACGCTCGTCGAAGTCGGCCTGCTCCCCACCCATCGAGTGGATCAGATAGAAAGCAGCATCGCATCCATCCATGGCCGTCTCGAGGCTCGGTCGATCGAACGCGTCGGCACCGACGACTTCCACTTCGTCGATCCACGGTTGGCCGGCGAGTTTCGCAGGGTTTCGAGTCATGCAACGGACCGAGTGGCCACCGGCGAGTAATGCCGGTACCAATCTCCCACCTATGTAGCCGGATGCTCCGGTGACCAGGATCTTCAAGAGTCTGCCCTTCCTAGATTGAGTTGAGGGATGGTTTCCATCACCATCCGCGTGTACCTTCGCCGCCTTTGAACGGACCCACGACGTCGTCGGTGATCCAGCCGCCGTAGAACTCCCCGGGCTGCGGCTCGGCGCGTTCTTCGCCCAGGTAGCAGGCGTCCATGCGGCCGGGGTAGAACGACACGTGATCGGCGATCATTTCGTAGCCGCGACTCGGTTGCGGGTAGCTCCATGCTGCGGCCGGCGCGGTGACTTCGCCGGCTCGAACGTCCCAGTAATGGGCTGCGCCTTTCCACTCGCATACGGTGCGCCGCGGATTCCGCACCAGTACCCCGGGGGAAACGTCTTCGATCGGCACGTAGATGTTCGGCGGATGGCTGGTTTCGAGAACCCGGAGTGCGCGAGAACTCTCGGCGATGGCCTCGCCGTTGAAGACGACCTTCACGAGGCGCGTTTCTGCCTCGACCCGCGGAGGCCTCGGGTAATCCCACACCGATTCCCGGCCGGCTCCCGGCTCCCGGCTCATCATGACCGGCGCTCGTGCAGGACTGCTCCAACCGTGGTCGTCATCGTCTTGGGGCGGTTGGCGGTCATGTCGGTAGCTCTCTGTGAGAACCCGCCGGATGGCGGAGCGATGTTCATGTCATCTCTTCTACGCTGCCGGGGCCGTGCACGGATGACGTCATCTCCCTAGATTGAGGCGCATGGATGACAGACTCCGGCTCAAGGCAGCTCAACTGGGCCGGATGCGGGGCATGACCCGCTACTACCACGAGCGGTTCTTCTCAGACGTGCGCTTCGCCGCAGCAACGATGCCGGCGCTCTTCATCCTGGGGTGGTGGGCGGTCGAGGAGGCTTTTCTACTGGTTCCGGTGGTGGCCCTCTTCGGAGCGACGATGACGGCCTTCGATGCTTCCTACCTGCTCTTCGCCCGTCATTACGCGGCCCGGCTGGAAGCCGACCTGAACGCTGCTCTGGGCGAGGGTACGCTTCTGGCGGCCCGGATCGAGGACACCTATCTGTTTCCTCTCAACGACCGCAAGATTGTCGTGGCGGCGCTGGGCGGCGGATTCACCTGGTTCGGGTTCATGACGCTCTTCATCACCGCACTGGGAGTGGCGGGCTTCTCGTTCGGGCTGGCCCTAGGTCTGCCCGTCCTCGGCGATCATGGTCCCGGATGGGTCGTCGCCTACCTCGCCTCCCTGGGTCTCCTGGCGGCCTGTGCACTCGGGACCGGCGTTTGGTGGTTCGTCGGTGGTGAAGGCGAGCGGCGCCTCAGTTCTGTTCTCGAAACTTGACGGGGGTCGGTGGCCGTTGATCGAATCCGCCCAGGCTCGACCCTCACGCAGTGGCTGATTACCACGCCGTCGTAGTGGGTGCCGGACCGAACGGTCTGGCGGCGGCCGCCTATCTGACTCGGGCCGGGAAGCGTGTCCTGGTAGTGGAGCAGGCAGACGAAATCGGGGGCGGCACGCGGACCGCGGAACTCACTCTGCCCGGATTCCTCCACGACATCTGTTCGGCGATACATCCTCTGGGTATTGCCTCTCCGTTCTTTCGGGAGATCGGACTCGACGTCGAGTGGATTCAGCCTGATGTGCCCGTCTCGCATCCGTTGGATGGAGGGCGCGGAGCAGGACTGTTCCGCTCGCTCGAGGAGAGCGCGGCGCGTTTCGGGGGAGACGCAGCACACTATCGGAAGGTCGTCGGGCCGCTGGTCGAGAGTGCCGACCACCTCGTCGATCAGTTTCTCGGACCGCTGCGGGTCCCGCGCCACCCGGGGTCCTTCGCACGCCTGGCATCGCGCGGTGTCCTGCCCGCTTCGAGGATCATCGGTGGTTTCGCCACCGATGAGGCGCGAGCCGTACTGGCCGGTATGGCCGCTCACGCCATCGCGCCGCTGAGTTCGCCCTTCACGGGGGGAGTGGCGCTGCTCTTCGCGCTAACGGCCCACGCCTACGGGTGGCCGATGGCGAGGGGCGGATCACAGCGAATCGCCGAAGCACTGGCCGCTATCGTCGTCGATGGTGGTGGATCGATCGAGACCGGCCATCGGGTTTCGTCTCTCGATGAGTTCGGTGGGACGAGCGTCTTCCTGCTCGACTTGATGCCTGAGGCGGCGTTGAATGTGGCCGGCGATCGAGTGGGTCCCCTGCTTGCACGCCGGTGGTCCGGCCGCAAAGCCGGGCCGGCGTCCTTCAAAGTGGATTGGGCCCTCGACGGGCCGATTCCGTGGTCCGATGAAGTCAGTCCGCGCGCCGGTACCGTCCATCTCGGGGGCACCTTCGAGGAAGTGATGGCTTCGGAAGGTGAAGTCCTGGCAGGCCGGCATCCCGAGCGGCCGTTCGTGCTCGTTGCCCAACACACCCTCTACGATCGGACGCGGGCACCGGAGGGCAAGCACACCGCCTGGGCCTACTGCCACGTCCCATCTGGATCCAACCGTGACATGACCCATTCCATCGAGTCTCAGGTCGAGCGATTCGCCCCCGGATTTCGCGACCAGATCCTGGCGCGCAGCACCCTCGATGCCGGCGGTCTCGAAGCCCACAATCCGAACTACCCGGCCGGGGATATTGCCGGTGGGGAGTTCGGTATGAAGAAGGTCCTTCAGTTCGGCACAGGGCGCCCCTACAAGTTGGGCAACGGTGTCTATCTATGCTCATCGGCTACGCCGCCCGGTGCCGGCGTGCACGGTATGTGTGGCGTTTTCGCGGCGAAGGCGGCGCTGGAAGCGATGGGCTGAGCTGCCGACGAGGAGCGGCGACCGGGCGGTGCCGCGTGGCCCGACGCGGCGCGGCCGGGTCCGTCGCCCACTCCAGGCGCAAACGACAGACCGTCCGTCTCGCTAACCTCCCGGCGTGCGTCCAATCCGGATCGGTTTTCTCCTTCTGACTCTCGTGGCTGCCGGCTGCAGCAGCAGCACAGCCCTCACCACATCGACCAGCACCACGACCACGACCGCCCGAGTTTCGACCACTACGACGCTGCCGGTGGATCCTCTGACGCTGCTCATCGAAGAGCTGACGACGGTCACTGAGACCGTGCGTCAACTCGACTTCCGCTCTCCGCCCGACCTGGTTTTCGTCACGGACGCCGAGCTCGCCGTCCGGGTGCGAGCGCTGATCGAGGACGAACTCGACCCCGTTGAAACCCGACGGGATGCGCTTCTGCTCGCTGCCCTGGGACTCATCGACCCCGGAACGGATCTGGCTACCCTATATACCGACCTCTACTCCGAGCAGGTTGTGGGTTTCTACGACGGGGAGTCCGGAGAGCTCGTCGTGCCGATCGGCGACGGAGAGTTATCGCAGTTGCAGCGGCTCACACTCGTTCATGAGCTGACCCATGCCCTCACCGATCAGCATTTCCGGTTTGCCGGCGAGATGATCGAACTGGAAGACGGTCAACTATTCGAACGTCTTACCGCCCTGAGCGCGGTGGCAGAAGGCGACGCCAAGCTGACTGAGGCCCTGTACATGAAGACGCTGGCCCGGGATGCACAGCTGGAAATACTCCAGAGCTCCCTCGAGGTCGATTCGGACGTCTTCTACAGCACTCCTCGCTTCCTCCAGGAACTGCTGTTGTTCCCCTACACGGCCGGATTCGACTTCGTAACCGACGTCTGGGAGTCCGGCGGGTTCGAGGCGGTCAACGCTCTATACGTGGATTCACCGACCACGACCGAGCAGATCTTCCACCCTGCCGACTTCATGGCCGGCGAGCAGCCGGTCGACGTCGAGCCGGGCGAGTTCGTTCCGGACGGCTACGACGTTGTCGAAACGTCCGTCTGGGGCCAGGCGGCCTTCCGCGCCATGTTCGGGCAGGCTCTGGATGACTCCGTTGCGACGGCCGCCGCAGTTGGATGGGGTGGTGACACGTATCGCCTGATGTGGAACGGTGAATCGGATATCGTGTTCGATCTGGTTTTCTCGGGGGATTCCTCCATAGACAACGAGGAAATGTTCGAAGCGCTGGACTCCTTCGTTCGGCGCCAGATCGACGGTGAGATCACCGGCCTGGACGACGGCTACGTCGAGGTGAGCGGCGAAGACTTCGCGGTCGTGGACGTGTCGGACGGCCTGATCCGCTTCATCCTGGCCACCGACCCGGCGGTCGGACGGCTCGTTGTGGACTCGGTGGCGCCATGAGCGGCGTCCTCATATTGTGCGCTACCCCCATCGGCAACTTGTCGGACATGTCGCAGCGGCTGATCGAAACACTGCGGACCGCCGACGTCGTGTTCGCCGAGGACACTCGTCGTTCACGGATCTTGCTCGATGCCGCCGGTGCCTCCGTGCCGATGCGGTCCTACTTCGCAGGGAATGAGGAAGCCCGCCGGGACGAACTTGCCCGCCGGCTCGAGGGCGGCGAAACGGTGGCGCTGGTGACCGATGCCGGGATGCCCGCCATATCGGACCCGGGTCTGTCGGCGGTCCGGGTCGCCATCGAGGTCGGCGCCCGGGTCACCGCCGTTCCCGGCCCCAGTGCCGCCACGATGGCATTGGCGCTCAGCGGTTTCCCGTCTGACCGCTTCGCCTTCGAAGGCTTTCTGCCGCGCAAGGGCGCCGATCGGCGCAGGCGAATCGAGGCGCTGGCTTCGGAGGAACGAACGGTTGTCCTCTTCGTAGCGCCGACCAGGCTCGCCGCCGACCTGGCGGCCCTCGCCAAAGCTCTCGAACAAGCCCGTGAGGTGGCGGTCACCCGCGAACTGACCAAGCTTCACGAGGAAGTCTGGCGAGGCACCCTTGGAGAAGCCCTGGTCGAATGGACGGATCGCCGGGCCAGGGGAGAGTTCACGATCGTGATCGCCGGAGCCGAACCGGCGGTCCCATCCTTCGAAGATGCGGTTCAGAGAGCGAGAGACCTGATCGGCGGCGGAATGTCGAAGGCAGACGCGGCCCGCCGCGCCGCCGAGGAATCTCGAGTAGCGAGACGTCCGATCTACGAGGAACTGCTCGAGAGAGATGATCCGCCGACCGGCGGTTGATGACCGGAGACGGCGGGCTTATCTAGCCGATTTCACCACGGCACGTTATACAGATGCCCTTTCCCTTGAATGCTCCAACGTCGTCCGTCGAGCCACAGAAGGTGCAGGTGGATTCGAGCTTC
Source organism: Acidimicrobiia bacterium (assembly GCA_035471805.1). Taxonomy (NCBI): domain Bacteria; kingdom Bacillati; phylum Actinomycetota; class Acidimicrobiia; species Acidimicrobiia bacterium. The sequence goes on from DATIPS010000033.1 coordinate 21,134, forward strand.
TTGATGACGATGCTGTCGCCTTCGACGGCAATTGTCAGGTAGTCGCCCTCACGGATCTTGAAGAGCCTCCGCGTTTCGGCCGGAATAACAATGCGGCCCAGGTCGTCGATCTTCCGGGTCATGCCTGTGTCCATGAGACCTCGCAGATGGAAATCGGTGGCCGCCACCCCTGAGCAACGGCCTTGCTGTCCCCCTCGTTGCAAGTGTAGCGATCTAACTGGTTGAGGTTTCCATGTGGTTTTCACCACTACCCTCACGTTGATGTCGCCCCGCTGGGTGGATACCCACTGTCACCTGCAGCTAAGTCCTCGCCCCGCAGAGGACCTGATCGACCGTGCCGCTCAGGTCGCATGGATGGTCGTCCCGGGCGTTGATGTCGAATCGACTGCCGCCGCTGCGCAACTCGCCGAACGGTATCCACAGCGGCTTCTGTTCACCGCCGGCCTGCATCCTCACGACGCCCGCAAGTGGCCCGAGCAGCGTGAGGAACTCACGGACTTCTTCGAGAAGGCCGCCGCCGTCGGGGAGATCGGCCTCGACTTCTACCGCAACCTTTCTTCGCGCGAATCTCAGATCGAGGCCTTTCGCGATCAGATTCGCGCCGGCCTCGACCTCGACAAGCCCCTGGTAGTCCATGTCCGGGACGCCTTCCGGGAGTCGTTCGAGATAATCGAGGAGATGGGGGCGGGGAGGCGGACCGTGCTCCACTGCTGGACGGGCGGACCCAAGTGGACCAAACGGTTCATGGAACTCGGGGTCATGTTCTCGTTCGCCGGTCCGATTGCCTTTGAAACAGGAGACACCGTCCGGCTGGCGGCCGCCGTCGTGCCACCGGGCCGTGCTCTGGTCGAAACCGACACCCCCTACTTGTCGCCTCCGCCCTTTCGTAACGAAGACAACGAACCCGGCCGGGTGGCTCTGGTCGGCGAGGCGCTCGCCGGAGTGTGGGGAATGGATGCAGATGAAGTCGCGGAAATCACATCAGAGAACGCGACAAAAGTATTTCGATCATGACGGAGCCACAGGGCCGGCGCGAAATGCGAGATCTGCTCGAGAAACATGGTCTCGTGCCCCGCAAGGCACTCGGTCAGCATTTCCTTTCCGACCCGAACATAGTGCGCCGGATCGTTCGCCTGAGCGGTGTCGACGAGACGTCGAACGTACTCGAGATCGGCGCCGGGACCGGGACGCTCACCCGCGGTCTGGCGGCCACCGGTGCCCGGGTGATCGCCTATGAGCTGGACCGTCACCTGGAGCCTTTGCTCGAAGACACGGTGGGTGACCTTTCCAACGTCGAGATCAGAATCCAGGACGCATCGGAGATTCGACCGGAAGAGTTCGATGGTGACTGGACCCTGGTTGCCAATCTTCCATATCACGTCGGCACGCCACTCCTCCTCGATCTCTTGCGGTTCGCGCCGGGGATTCGCAGTTTCGTCGTCATGGTCCAGCGTGAAGTGGCGGATCGGTTCACCGCCAAGCCCGGCAGCAAGCAGTTCGGTTTGCCGACGGTGGTCATCGACCTGCACGCCGAGATCAAGTTCGGTTTCGCCGTCGCACCCCAGGTCTTCTTCCCGCCTCCGCAGGTCGCCTCGGCGGTGATGACGCTGAAGCGAAGGGCCGAGGTCTCGGAGTTTGCCGAGTCCGCGACGAGGCTCGCCGCAGTGGGTTTCTCGCAGCGGCGCAAGATGCTCAGATCATCGCTCAAAGGAGCCCTGGATGATCCGGTGGCCGCCTGCGCAGCGGCGGGAATTGATTCAACATTGCGAGCCGAGTCGTTGACCACGGCCGACTGGCTGGCGCTGGCCGGGGTCGGCTCATGAAGATCGAAACACCCGCCAAAGTGAACCTCTCGCTCCGCGTTCGGCGTCGCGATGAGAGCGGCTATCACCCGCTCCTGTCGATCGTGCAGGCCATCGAGCCGTTCGACACGCTCTACTTCGACGTCGTCGACGAGGATCGCCTCACCATCGAAGGTATCCGCCTGCCGGTCGAAGAAGACAACCTCATCTGGAGAGCGGTTCGCGCTGCTGTGCCGGAACGAAACCGGGGCCTGGATGTGAGGTTGATCAAGGAGATCCCAACTGCAGCCGGGCTCGGGGGAGGAAGCTCGGACGCAGCCGGCACGCTTCTCGCGGTCGAGGCGCTGTTCGGGCTCGAACATCAGCCGGCGACCGCCGCCGGAATCGGAGCGGACGTGCCGTTCTTCCGGACGGGGGGTCTTGCCCGGATGGAAGGGTACGGCGAGATCATCTCCCCGCTGGCTGCAGCGGCGGGATACCACCTGGCCCTCGTCGTTCCTCCCTTCGATCTGTCGACCCCGGCCGTGTACGGCGCCTGGGATCGTCTCGAGAACCCCAGCGGCTACGAGGTTGGCGGCTCGGCGCTGCCTCCGGCGCTCCGCCATCTCGGGCCTTTCGTCAACGATCTCTATCCGGCCGCCCTATCGTTGGTGCCGCAACTCGACGACTGGCGATCCGAGCTGGCGGCCCGCTGGAGCCGGCCCGTCCTCATGTCCGGAAGCGGCCCCTCGCTCTTTGCCTTCTTCGAGAACGCTGAGGAGGCGATCGAGGGCGTCGATATCGTCCCCGCCGGCAGCAGGTTCGCCCGCGCGGTCGCTCCCGTGGCGCACGGAGCCCGTCTGCTGAACGACGGGTAACATGGCGGCGCCGAAGGCCGCCTTGGCGGCACTGCCCATGGGGGGTGGTGTAACTGGCAGCACGACGGGTTTTGGTCCCGTTAGTACGGGTTCGATTCCTGTCCCCCCAGCGAAAAGGAGGATGCGCGAATGGGCTTGAGGGTGGCGATTCTGGCTGCCGGTCAGGGCACCCGGATGAAGTCGAGTCTTCCCAAAGTCATGCACCGGGTTGCCGGTCGCACGATGGTGGGTTGGGTCCTCGAGGCCGTTCGGGGAATCGGTGCGGATCGGGTGACGGTCGTCACCGCACCCGCCGCCGATGACTTGCGGGCCGACCTCCCGGCGGGCGTCACCAGCTGCATTCAAGAGGAGCAACTGGGTACTGGCCATGCCGCGCAGATAGCCATCGATCACCTCGGAAACCGGGAGGGCGACGCCGTTCTGGTGCTGCCCGGAGACACTCCGCTTTTGCAGGCCGATACGCTGCGCCGGCTCATAGAAGCCCACGAGGAGGATTCGCCGGCTCTCACGATGTTGACTACCCGGCTCGCCGATCCGTCCGGATATGGACGCGTGCTGCGGGACGCGGCAGGGACGGTGACCGGCATCGTCGAACACCGCGACGGCACTCCCGAGCAGCTGGCCGTCGACGAAGTCAACGCGGGCATCTACGTGTTCGACGGAACACACCTGGCCGACGCCCTCGGCAGGATCGATCGTGACAACGCTCAGAGCGAGTACTACCTGCCCGACGTCGTCGCCTTGTTCGTTGCCGAAGGGCTTCCGGTACGGGCCGTCGAAGCCGGCGAAGAGGAAGTCTCCGGCGTCAACAGTCAGCAGCAGCTGGCCGAGGTCTCCCGCGCAATGCGCAGGCGAATCAACGAGTACTGGATGGGTCGGGGAGTTTGGATGGCCGATCCCGACCAGGTCTTCATCGAAGCGGACGTGCAACTGAGCGCCGGAGTGCGGTTGTATCCCGGTGTTCATCTCGAGGGTGCCACCGAGGTGGCAGAGGACGCGCAAATAGGCCCGGACAGCTACATAGTGGACGGCAAGATCGGGAGCGGGGCTCACATCTGGTACGCGGTCGTTCGCCAGGCTGAAATCGGCGAAGCCGCCGAAGTCGGACCCTACGTGTCCCTTCGACCCGGAACGGTGCTGGGGCCTCGATCCAAAGCCGGCACGTTCGTCGAAATGAAGAATGCCGTCATCGGCGAAAAGTCGAAGGTTCCCCATCTCGCCTACATGGGCGATGTCGAGGTTGGCGTGGGCGCCAACGTGGGCGCCGGCACGATCACCGTGAACTACGACGGATACGAGAAGCACCGCACCATCATCAAAGACGGCGCCCGGATCGGGTCCGATACGATGCTGATCGCACCCGTCACTATCGGAGAGGGTGCCTATACGGGCGCAGGTTCGGTGATCAGCCGGGATGTGACGGACGGCGCTCTGGCCGTCGAGCGCTCGCAGCAGAAGGAGATCCCGGGCTACGCTGCTCGCCGGGAAGCAAAACAGCGTCGCAGGCAGGAGGAGAGCTGACATGGAGGTCGTCAGCCGAAAACGGCTCATGCTGTTTACCGGAAGTGCCAACCTCTCGCTGGCGGACGAGGTTGCGGATCTACTCGGCGTTCGTCTGGGCGGACTCGAACGGTCGGTATTCGCCAACGGCGAGATCTACGTCCGGCCCACGGACAGCGTGCGCGGTACCGACTGCTTCGTTCTGCAGAGCCACAGCGATCCGATCAACTTCCACATCATGGAACAGTTGATCGCCATCGACGCTTTGAAGAGGGCGTCCGCCCGCCGTATCACCGCCGTCGTCCCCTACTTCCCCTACTCCCGGCAGGACAAGAAGGTCATGCCCCGTGAGGCGATTGCCGCCCGCTTGATGGGCGACATGTTCATGACGGCGGGAGCAGACCGCATCGCCTCGGTAGACCTGCACACCGGACAGGTGCAGGGTTTCATCCACAAACCTTTCGACCATCTCACCGCGCTCCCGGTATTCACCGACTACCTGCGTGATCGCCTCAAGGGACCCACGACCGTCGTGTCGCCCGACGCCGGTGGTGTGAAGCGGGCTGAGAAGTATGCGCGCCAGCTCGACGCCTACGTGGCGTTCATTCACAAGCGGCGTGAGGTCGACGTCCACAACGAGTCCGAAGCGCTCGCGGTGATCGGCAAGGTGGAAGGCCGCCACGCGATCATCGTCGACGACATCATCGACACGGCAGGTACCGCGGTCAACGCCGTCAAACTGTTGAAGGAGAAGGGTGCGCTGAGCGTGACCATCGCCGCGACTCACGGAATACTCTCGGGTCCGGCGGTCGAGCGAATCAGGAACAGCGAAATCGAGGAACTGGTCGTAAGCAACACCATTCCCGCCCCACCCGGTGCCGAGTTGCTCGGCAACGTGCGTGTCTTGTCGATCGCGCCGCTTCTGGCTGAGGCGATTCAAGCCATCTTCATGGAGAGTTCCGTCTCGCAGATCTTCCTGGGCGACAATCTCTGAGTCTGCAACAGGGCCTGAGCCGTTCCATTTCTGCCGGTCCAGCCAGCGACCGTTAGTGTCGGGCCATGGATTCCGAAGTCTTCACCATCCAGACCGGCGGCCGGCGCGGCGTCTACGACATCACCCGGGAAGTAGCCGGATTCACGTCCGGCCGCGGTGACGGGCTCGTCTCTGTGTTCGTACCGCATGCGACGGCGGGTGTTGCCATCTTCGAGACCGGTGCTGGAAGCGACGGCGACGTGATGGATACCGTCGACGCGCTGTTTCCTCGCGATGGCCGGTGGCGTCACCGCCACGGTTCTCACGGACACGGCGCCGATCACGTCCTCCCGGCATTCATCGCTCCCGGCATCACGGTCCCCGTCCTGGGCGGCGTTCCGGCTCTCGGCACGTGGCAGTCGATCGTGCTCGTCGATCCGAATCAGGACAACCCTGAGCGGAAAGTCCGCCTCAGCTGGATTCAGGGCTGAAGTCGAGAACTCGCCATGAGCCTCCTTCGCTGGTGAGGGGAACGTCCAGCCGCAGCTCGTGTCCTGTGAACGTGGTGGCGACGACGCCGGCAGTCGCCAACCCGGCGTCGAGGTCGAGGCTGACGAGATGTGCCTCTGCGAATCCACCCGCCGGGGATGATCCGTTGATCGGTGCCGACTCCGTCAGGTACCAGTCGAGGTAGCCGGCCACAGTTGCGAGCATGACCTCGTCCGCCGGCAGGGACGCTTCTGATCGTGCCGGCACAGGCGACGCCACAGCCTGGGCCGACGGTGAGGGTAGGGCAACAGCCCGCAGCCCCGTTCCCGGTTCATCCACGATGCGGACCGCAAAGTGGAGCGCATCGGCCTTCGTGAATCCACCGGCCGACCGCGCCAGAACCTCGGCCCGAACCGTGACCTCCCAAGAGTTGTCCCGCACGCGCACGTCGCGCGCGGTGACGTGAGTCACGTAGAAGTTCCCCGACGCCATTCCGGTGAGGGTTGGCGCGTAGCCCAGGAAGGGACTCAGCGAATCCTCGGAGTCCTCACCGGCCGAGGAGAGGAACGTGAAGACGAAGTCCTCGGCGAATCCGGCTACCCCTACCGGTTCGATGTGTGGTCCGTCGCCCTCGACCAGGATCGTGGCTCCTGCTCCGATCAGCAGAGCGACGGCCGCCGCCGCTCCGGCCGAGACGGCGCGGCTCCTGCGACGTTTGGCGGTCACGGCGACCGGTGCAACGGGAAAATGTGCAGGGCCGGACTCGAGGGGAGGTTCGGTGAAGTCGGGGAGGGGAGATCGGGCACCGATCATGGCTCCACCACCGGAAGTGCGAGGACTTCCCCGGGGTAGATGAGGTCGGGGTCGCCCGACATCAGCCGGCCCCGGTTGGCCGCAATCAGATCGGTCCAGTAGGCGGCGATCTCTGAATCCGATGGAGACGCATCGGTGAGGCGGCTGAGGCGGTCCCGGGCAATCGACCACAGGTTCTCACCGGCGGCTACCTCGTGTGCGAAATCCGGTGGCCGGTCGAAAAGAAGATGAGTGGGAATAGCACTCGCCGTCTCGAGGCCGTGTTGGATCGGTTCTTGAGCCGGCGCTGCCGGGGCCGGGATCGACGCTCCCGGCGGAATGAAAGCGTCTCCGTCCAAGCCGACGAGAGGTTCCCCCGGCTGCTCGAATCCTGCAGGAGTGGGAATGTAGGTCTGCTCGACGGGTGGTGGTTGCTGTGCCATCGCCGGGGTGGGAATGACGAGGGTGCCGACCGAAAGGCCGACAGCCAGCGTCCCGTCCACTAGTCGGCGGATCGGTGGAAGGGTCAACCACCGGACCGCACCCAGAGCAGCCGGAATGTCGGCCAGCCGTGCAGCCAGATAGACGGCCGATGACAAGAGCAACCAGTAGGCCATGCCAAGGGCGACGAAACGCAGCCCCGAGGCAATCGCATCCTCCACCCGGGTCGCAGGCGACAGGAGATGGTGCCCGCGGACGCCGAAACCCGGCATTCCACCCAGGGCGTGCAGCGCACTGATGGCTGCGACCTCAAACAGCAGGAGAGCGGTGACTTTCCTTCGCATCATGGAGAAATGATATCGATACCTAAATAAGATTGTCAACCGTTGACAAACGTAAAATACTGCAATATGGTGCTGATGGGGCGCGAACGTGCCAGAAGAGGAGTGATACGTATGCCTGCATTCGTGGGTGGCAATCTCGAGCAACTAGCCACCTTGACCACCACCTTCGCCCGGGAGGGCGATCAAGTGCAGCGTCTGACCCGGTCCATCGACGCCAACCTCGGACAGACCCAGTGGACCGGCCTCGTCGCCGACGAGTTCAGGCGGCGCTGGAACGAGGAGTTTCAGCCGGTGCTGATGAACCTCCACGACGCGCTGCTCGAGGCTTCGCGAGTCGTTGCCGTTCGTCGCGACGCAATCGACCAGGCGACCAACCTCCATGGAGCTTGATGGAGACGGCGGCACATCTGGAACTGGTCGCAATGCGCTTGAGAGTCGAAGCGACCCGGCTCGATGGAGTGATCGTTCGGTATGTCGAGCCGGCGATGCGTTTGCTCCCGGAGGTCTGGGTCGGACCGGCGGCCGACCATCTCGAGAGGGAGTTGCTCGGCCATCGACGGCTGCTGCAAGCAGTGGTGAGCCGGCTCTGCGCCCGGGCCGGATCGCTCGAGTGGCAGGCTGCGGAACTTCGGGCCGCCGAGGCGGCCGGGGCACTCGGAGGTGTGTCTGGTGCGCTTTGAAGCGCCCGACGGCGGCATCTGCGACATCGAAATCCCTCCGGAAGCTCCGGTTGCAGAGCTCCGGAGGGCCGTCGCCGGTGAAGGAGATCTCTTCGTAGAGGGTGCCAAGGCCGACCTCGCCGACTCAGTCGGCACCCTGTGGGAAGGATCGCAACTGGGATCCGGCGGGTCCCCATCCTCCCCGGATGCCGTGGTCGAGGTGGTTGGGGTCGCCGGCATCGATGCCGGAGCCTGCTGGCGACTGGCGCCGGGCGGATACGAACTCCCCGGTCGAAGGGGCCCGTGGGTTTTCGTCGATTCGTCTGGGTCGGCCAGAGCCTGCCCGGACGGCGTGCCCCGGCCCCGCGCCGTCGAGCCGGGCGATTCGTTCGATGCCGGCGGAACCACTTGGCTGGTTCGGGCCGTTTCGATCCCGAAAGCGCGTCCCGACCCTGTGCGGGGCCGACGGTCGTTCAATCGGCCGCCGCGCAGCCTGCCGCCCGACCGGCAAGAGTTGATCGAATGTCCGGTCGCTCCGGAGGAGCCGATCGCCAGAGCGAGGATGGGCTGGGCCATGCTGGCGGGGCCGATTCTCGTCGGCGTGATCATGGCGTTCGTGTTCCGGCCGATCATGGCGGTCATCGCGTTGGCCGGGCCGGTGATGGTGGCGCTGTCGTGGATCGAGGATCGGGTTCGTCTTCGCCGATCCCGGCGCGAGAACGCTTCGATCTGGGCGGCTGAACTCGCCGCTTTCGACAGCAATCTGGGCGCGGCGGCAGAAGCGGAGTCCGCCCGGATGTCGCTACGCCACCCCGGGCTTGCCGAGGTCGTCCGCATTCCGATCGAGATGAGGTCCGTACTGTGGGAGCGACGGCCCCACCACCCGGACTATCTGCGAGTGTCGATCGGGTTGGGCCGGAGCCCGTGGAATGCACCGGTGCCTCGAGCACAGGGTGACTCGAATCCCGCGGTGGCTGCGGTCCTGGCGCGGCACGCCCGACTGCCCGTCGGTCCGGTCGAGCTGGACCTCGGTCCGGGCTCTGTCGTCGGGGTCTGCGGCGATCGTCCGGCGGCCGTCGCCATGGTCAGGGCCATACTGCTGCGACTCGCCGTTCATCACGGCCCTGCCGACATGCGAATTGCCGTGATCACGGATTCGGCGTCGGATTGGGAGTGGTGCGGGTGGCTCCCACATGCCAGGGTCGACGCCTTGTCCGGCCGGTGCCGACTGGGAGCAGACCCCACCGATGTCGAGACGGTGGCGGCCAGCCTTTCGCAGGGGGGTGATGAGAACCTGATCGTCGTCACGGACGCCGTTGGACTCGACCCGGCGATTCGGAACCGTGTCGTCGCGCTCGCCGAAGCCGGTCTGGTCTCGGGCGTCGTGGTCGAGCGATCGAGCGAGGATCTTCCCGGCGCTTGTCGGGCGGTCGTGTCTGTTACCGGCGGGTCGGGTGAGCTCAGGGTTCTCAGCGATTCGAGTTCCCCGATCGTCTTTGCCATCGACGGCGTGCAGCCGGACGTGGCAGCCGTTGCCGCGCGTCACCTATACGGCCTGGACGACCCCGAAGAAGGCGCCGCGGGCGCCGGACTTCCCGCCCAGGTCACTCTCGGCGCTCTCGTGAGCCGGGGTCCGGGTTTCGAGGATCTGCCTGCCGGGTGGACCAGCCCGCCTGACGGGTTGGTCGCAACGTTGGGAATGACCGCCAACGGTGCCTTGACAGTGGATCTGGTGGCCGACGGGCCCCACGGGCTCGTCGCCGGTACGACCGGATCGGGCAAGAGCGAGTTCCTGAGGTCATTGATCGGTGGACTAGCGGCTCGATACGGGCCCGACCGGGTCACCTTTGCGCTGATCGATTACAAGGGGGGTAGCGCGTTCGACTCGTGTCTCGGCCTGCCCCACGTCGTCGGGCTGGTCACCGACCTCGATCGGCAACTCGGCAGGCGGGCGTTGCACAGCATCAAGGCCGAGTTACGTCGTCGGGAGGAGACTCTTCGTGAGGTCGGAGCCGAAGACATCGACGGATACGCAACATTGGTGACCGGACGACCGCTGCCGCGCCTGGTCGTGGTGATCGACGAGTTCGCCGCGCTCGTCGCGGACATTCCGGAGTTTTCCCCGTCGCTCGCAGACATCTCTCAGCGGGGCCGATCGCTCGGCGTCCATCTCATCCTGGCGACACAGCGCCCGGCCGGCGTCGTCGGTGAAGCTGTCCGTGCCAACACCAATCTGCGGGTGGCGCTGCGAGTCCAGTCGGCGGCGGACTCAAGAGACGTCATCGACGATCCGGTCGCGGCGCAGCTCCCGCGCCGGTTCCCTGGGCGAGGCTTCCTGCGCCTCGGGCCGGGTGAGCTGGTTCCGTTCCAGGCGGCTCGCAGCTCCGCACCTGCCGACCCGGGGGACGGCCCGATTCCGCGGGCGCGGTCCGTCAGGTTTGGATGGGAACCCGTGCCACCCGAGCCGGATCGAGGAGCGTCCTCGGAGTCGTGCGATCTCGAGAGGTTGGCCGGCGCTGCATCGGCCGCCGTTGCCCGGTTCGGCTGGGCCCCGCCGCACCCGGTCTGGGCCCCGCCGCTTGCCGACACGGTCGACCTGGGTGAGGCCCGGGGAGCGGATCGCAATCTCATCGGAATGGTCGATGACCCTGATCGGCAGCGCATCGGTGAGCTCACCTGGAACCCTGCTGAGGGTGGGCTGCTTGCGTTCGGCGTCGACGGTTCCGGTGCTTCAGACGCAGTAATCGCCGCGGCATTCACCGCCGCGCTCGCCGCCACGCCGGACCGGCTCCATATATACGGTCTGGATGGAGGGGGAGGGGCTCTCGGAGAGATGGAAGACTGGCCACATGTCGGTGCGGTTGTCCGGATTGGAGATCGGGAACGGGCGATCCGGATGATTCGCCGGCTGCACGGCCAACTGGAAGGGCGCCGCCGGGGTTTCGAGCGGGAGCCCGAAGTGCTGGTGGTCGTCGACCGACTCGAGGCTGTGTTAGGTGCCTTTGACGGACCGGGCGACATGGAGATTCGAGAGGTTCTCGGCCGGGTGATCGTCGACGGCCCGACCTTCGGCCTGTTTCCGCTCCTCGCAACGGCGCGTCCGGGGGCGATGCCCTCTTCTCTCGCCTCATCCGTGGCCCAGCGGTTGTGCTTTCGCTTGGCGGATCCGTTCGAATATGCGGCGGTCGGCTTGGTCCCTCGTGAAGTCCCCGACCTCGGCCGGGGGCGCGGTTTCGACACGGCCGGACGCCTGATCCAGATCGGCCGGCCTTCTGCGGAAGGCCTACGCCGGCTGCTCGAAGCACGGCCTTCGGTCAACCCGCCCGCACCGATCGCGGTGCTGCCCGACCGAGTACCGGTGGAGGTGGTCTCACCCCTGGCTCGCGTCGCGGACGAGGGTCGGTTCGTCCCGATTGGAATCGGCGATCGGGACCTCCTTCCCGTCGGTTTTCGTCTGCATGCGGGTGATCATGCTCTGATCGCCGGACCTGCCCGCAGCGGGCGGACGACCACGCTCGTCTCTATTGCTCACACGGCTGCCGCAGGTGATCCGACGCTCGAGGTCATCGCGCTGGCCCGGCCCGGATCCGTGCTGGCCGAAGCAGCAGGGATCTGCTGCTCGTCTGTCGAAGAACTCATCGAGGTGGTGGGTGACAAATCCGGCGTGGCTCTGGTGCTGATCGACGACGCCGAACGGGTGGACCATCCGCGATTGAACGACGTGTTCGGGCTTCACCAGAGCCGGCTGCACGTGATCGCCGCCGGCAGGGCAGACGCCCTGCGGGGCCTCTATCAACACTGGACTCGGGATCTACGCCGATGCCGTCTCGGAGTGTCGCTCCGTCCGCAACCGGAGGTCGACGGAGAGCTGTGGCAGACACAGTTCCCCCGGCGCGGGCCGGTCTTTCATCAGCCGGGCCGTGGGTACCTGGTTTCCGGTGGAGGGATCGAGGTCGTGCAGGTCGCCGCATCCTGACCGGCGAGCGGTACGATGGTGTGTCCGGCAAACAAGGAGACGACGTGCGCGTCCGCATCGGCATCAGTGACAGCAGGGAGATCGAGCTCGAGGTCAAGGACGAGAACTCGTTCAGGGCTGAAGTCGAAGCCGCCTTCTCGCAAGAGTCGTCGCGGGTGCTCTGGGTCACCGACACGAAAGGCAGGGCGGTGGGAATCCCGGCGGACAAGATCGCCTATGTGGAGGTCGAGACCCAGGACAAACGGCAGAGCGTGGGTTTCTCAGCCGACTGAACACCGCTTTTCTCGTCAATACTGTTAACGCTGGGGAACCACAGCATTGCTGAGAAACTGCCTCCCGTTTTCTCGGCAATACTGATAACGCTGGGGAACCACAGCATTGCTGAGAAAAACCGAGCATATGAAAGGCCGGCGCATTGCGCCGGCCTTGCTGTTGAGCGTCGGGGTTGTCAGCTGGCCCGGCGGCGGCGTTCCGCCAACCAGCGCTTCCGCAAGCGACGGCGCTCGTCTTCTGCGTATCCGCCCCAAACGCCCGACTCCTGATTGGACTGGAGGGCGTACTGGAGGCAATCTTCCTGGACCGAGCAGGAACCGCAAATGATCTTCGCCGAGGCGATTTGTTCTAGTGCGTGGCCGGTCGTTCCAATTGGAAAGAACAGAGTTGGATCAGAATCGCGACACGAGGCGAGCTGGCGCCATTCGGTAGCAATGGTTTGAGTGAGCACAGGTAACTCCGGTTTGAAGGATTGTGAGGTTTTTCACAAGTAGCTTGGAAACTGTAACGTCTGGGCCGCTACTACACAAGGATAAATTTCCGAAATCCTGATGAATGAGAAACAGACCAAGAAAACTCAATTCGGCGCCCATCGCGGCCTTCGACTTTCTTATCCCGACAATACGCTGGAAGGCGTCACCGCGGCGGCTCTAGTCGCAGATTTCGTGGAACTCGACGTCCGCCGGACTGCCGACGGACGAATGATCCTCTCTCATGATCCCACTTTCGGAGAGGTTTTGGTGCACGAATCTCACTGGGAGGCTCTGCGCCTCATCGATCTCGGCGACGGTTGTCACCCCGCACTCCTCGATGAGGTTCTCGAAGCTCTGCCGGCGTTTCCGCTCGACATTGAGATCAAGAACTCGCCGTTGCAGCCGGGTTTTGACGCCGAAGGGGAGTTCGCCGTCTCCGTTGCCCGCCTGGCCCGACCGTTCGATGTGGTCACGTGCTTCTTCTGGCCGACGATGGATACCGTCAAGGCCGCCCTCCCGCACGTTAGAACCGGCTTGCTGGTCGACGAGGGAGGCTCCGTCGCCGATGCAATGGGCGCAGCCGTCGCCGGCCGGCATGAGGTGATCGCTCCCCACTTCAGTCTCCTCGCCGGAGCGGAAGGCCATCTGATTGAACTCGCCCACGATGCCGGACTCGAGGTCGTGACGTGGACCGTGAACGACTCTGCGATTGCCGGTCGGCTCGCTGCGGCAGGTATCGATGGCATCATCAGTGACGACCCGGTGCGGATTCAACAGGAGCAATCATGAGTATCGAGCACGAACTAGCCGAAGAATTGAAGGATGCGCTGCGTGCGGGCGACGCCCGGCGCAAGAACGTAATCCGCGCCGTTCAGACCGAGGCCTCCCGGGCCAAGAGTGCATCGGGATTCTCGGGCAAGACCGACGACGCCTTCTATCAGGCCGTCATCGGATCTTTCGTCAAGAAGATGGACAAGTCCAGGCAGGAGTATGCGGAGTTGGGTGAACGGGGCGAGCAGATGGCTGCCGGCCTCGCCTTCGAAGTCGACTACCTGGGCCGCTGGCTCCCGAAGACACTGGACGAAGCTGCAACAGCCGAGTTGGTCAGAGGTGCGATCGCCGAGCTCGGTGCGTCCGACCCGAAGGAGGCAGGCAGGGTCGTCGGCTTCATCATGAAGGCTCATCAGGGCGAGGTCGACGGCGGGCTGGTGAACCGTCTGGTTCGTTCCGAACTCGAGTGAGCCTTCCCTTCAACTAACCCATGCTCGCCGCTCCGCGGCGGGAACCGTTCTCGGATCCGAACTGGACGTTTGAGGTCAAATGGGACGGGGCGCGCGTCGGACTCGGCCGGGATGGTTCGAGCGTCACAGCACGGAGCCGCACTGGTAACGATCTGCTGTCGTCGTTCCGGTCAGGCGCTGGCCCGTTTCGCCTTCGTGGCTTCCACGCTGGCTCTGAGCGCCTCCAGCAAATCGACGACCTTGGTGGGTTCCGGCGCGTCGGGGGCGATGATCTCTTCACCATCGACCTTCCTCTGCGCCAGTTCTTCGATGGCTTCCCGCGTCTGGTCTTTCCATTCCTCTGGGTCGAAGTCCCTCGACAGGTTCTCGATGATCATGTTGGCCATCTGGACCTCTTCTTCCCTGACCTCGACTTCCTCTTCGAGCGTCTCGAATGTTGCTTCCCGGATCTCGTCCGGCCAGTACATGGTTTCGAGGACCAGAACGCCGTCGTTGGGCCGGACCGTCGCCATGTATTGCTTGTCCCGGAGGGCAACCTTGGCCAGGCCGATCTTTCCCGAGGCGGTCAGAGCTTCGAAAAGTATTCGGTAGGCCTTGACGCCGGTCTGCTCGGGAGCGAGGTAGTAGGAAGACTTGTAGAAGATGGGGTCGATGTCCGACTCGTCCACGAACTGGACGACATCGACGGCTCTGGCAGTTCCCTTGGCCGTCGCGGCCTGAAGTTCCTCGTCGGTGAAGACGACGTAGCGGCCCTTTTCGACTTCGAAGCCGCGAACGATCTCCTCCCAGGCGACTTCCCGGCCGTCGGACTCGGCGACACGACGATATCTGATCGGACTGCCGTCGGACTCCCGCAGCATCTTGAACTTCGGTGTCCGGTTCTCGGTGGCCGAATAGAGGCCGACGGGAATCGTGACGAGGCCAAAGGTGATGGCCCCCTTCCAGATCGATCGCATGGGTCGATTCTACGTCTGATTGGACTATCGGCCAGGGGTTCTTCGGCGATGGCCCGATCGGGCGACCGTCACCCGCTACTACAATCAGGGATTCGCCCTCGTAGCTCAGGGGATAGAGCACCGGCCTCCGGAGCCGGGTGCGCAGGTTCGAATCCTGCCGGGGGCGCTGCCATCTTCGGCCGCCCGTCCGGGTGGGCCGTGATTCCGCCCCGGACGTTCACGCACTCGGCGAGACGGTCAGGCCTGTTGCCGCGCCGGGTTTGTCGGTTCGGGACGGGCCGCCTCGACCAGATACCTGTTTCGTGTTCGATCTCGTGGCCTGTGCGAGCAGGCGGCGAGGTTCACGGCAACCGGCCGGCCGGCAACTGCTGTCTGGGCGGTGCACCGGTTGTCGTGGATCGGACAGGCATCGGACACCGTCAAACGTTCAGTTCCATTCGAAACGTTCAGTTGGCCGGCGAGTTGTTGTGAGGCGCCTCCGGGGATAGGTTCCCCAAGAGGCCATCCGGATCGGTTCCACTTGATCCGGGGTGACCGTCGATTGCTGAGAGGGGACCCAGCATTCTCGACTGCCACGCTCGGTTCGGCTTCTCGGGAAATCGTCGCGATGATTCACACAACCGTCCTCCGCCTATGCGCGGGTCTCGGTAGAGAAGAGAACCATGCAAAGACTCGGATCGAAGGCACGCGTCACCAGGTACGAGGTACGCCGGGCGAGGGCGGCGAATCCGCTGAACGCACTCGACTTGTCCAATTTGCCCCTGGGGCACACCCGGCCGCGGTTGGCGGAGGCAGTCGTCGACGGTTGGTCGGCCTGGCAGCCGGCTTTTCGAGCAGGGGGAGTTGCCCGGGTGGCAAAGCCGGCGGTATCAGTCGAAGCCCTGAGGCTTCTCGTTGAACCCGAGTAGCGAGGGACCGTCCGCTACTCCGCGTCCAGCCTGATCAAGTCCTCGTAGGTTTCGCGTCGGACCACCAGCCTCGCCGCGCCGTCCTTGCAGAAGACGACGGCCGGTCGCAGGACCTTGTTGTAGCCGGAGCCCATCGAATGGCCGTAGGCGCCGGTCACCGGGGTTGCCAGTATGTCGCCGACCCTGAGGTCGTCCGGTACGAAGCCGTCCCTGACGAGCACGTCGCCGGACTCACAGTGTTTGCCAACAACGGTTACGGTCTGAGGCCGTTGCGCATCGACTGCCCCCGGCACGAAGGTCTCGTAGCCGCTGCCGTACAGCACCGGACGCGGGTTGTCGCTCATACCGCCGTCGACGGCTACGTAGGTCCGAATGCCCGGCAGCACTTTGATCGTTCCAACCCGATAAAGCGTTATCGCCGCTCCTGCGACGATGGCCCGGCCGGGCTCTGCCATGATCCTGGCGGTCACACCTTGCTCGGCCGCCACCTGCCGGATGGCTTCCGCCCACGCCCTGATTGTCGGGGCGGATTCACCTTCCACGTAGGCCACGCCGAGGCCGCCGCCGATCGACAGTTCGTCCAGTTCGAACCGCCCGGCGAAACCGGCGATCACTCTGGCCGCTTCGACGAATGATGCGAGTCGAAAGACCTGGCTGCCTATGTGAGCATGGATTCCGAGCACGTTCATGGCCGGCGAATCGATGGCCCTGGCCACGGCCGCAGCGGCGGCGCCGGTGGACACGGTGAACCCGAACTTGGTGTCGTCGTGCCCCGTGGCGATGTAGTCGTGCGTGTGCGCCTCCACGCCGGGCGTTATTCGGATAAGTACCGAAGCGGGGCCAAGACCCCGGCCGTGAAGGGTTTCGAGAAGGTCCATCTCGTCGGACGAATCAACGACGATCCGCCCGACACCGGCTTCGAGGGCCATCCGCAGTTCTAGTTCGGATTTGTTGTTGCCGTGCAGAACCAACCGGGCGGCGGGCACTCCGGCATGGAGTGCAACGAACATCTCTCCGCCGGTCGCGACGTCGAGCAGCATGCCTTCCTCGTGGGCGAGCCGGGCCATCGCAGTGCACAAGAAGGATTTCGTGGCATACGCGACCCCGTCACCGAACGCCTCGACGGCTTCCCGGCAACGGGCTCTCATCTGTTCTTCGTCGTATACAAACAGAGGTGTCCCGTACTCGGCGGCGAGTTCAAGCACGTCACATCCGCCGATCGACAGGCGCCCGTCGGCCACCGAGCTGTTGTCGGGAAGGAGGTATCGGGGAATCGGGCCGGCCATGGATGGGAGGGTACAGG
This sequence comes from Acidimicrobiia bacterium, assembly GCA_035471805.1. Lineage (NCBI taxonomy): Bacteria > Bacillati > Actinomycetota > Acidimicrobiia > Acidimicrobiia bacterium. The sequence goes on from DATIPS010000033.1 coordinate 38,121, forward strand.
CAAGGTCGCTGAGTGAGTCTCTTTAGGTGCCCCCGGGTGGTTGTCGAAGGTGATTCGGTGTTCAGAACCTGGAACCCAGAACCCGTGGGTTACCATCCCGGGTGACCTCAAGGAGACGCACTTGTTGACAGTCGGAGTTGGTGTTTTAGGCGGTGGTGTAGTCGGTGGCACGCTGATTCGCCGTTTGCTGGAGGATGGCGATGCCATCGCGCAGAAGGCGGGCTTGCGGCTGGAGGTGAGACGGATCGCGGTACGTTCGCTCGAGAGGGCCCGCCCGTTCGATGCCCCGCCCGGGATTCTCACCGACAAGGCCCACGAAGTCGTCGATGATCCAACCGTCGAACTGGTCGTAGAAGTGATGGGCGGGCTCGACCCGGCCGGGGATCTGGTTCTGCGTGCTCTCGATGCCGGCAAACCGGTGGTGACCGCCAACAAGGAACTGGTCGCCGCCCGGGGTCTGGAGTTGGTCGCTCGCGCCGAACAGCGGGGCGTCTCGCTTTTGTTCGAGGCTTCGGTCGGCGGGGGTATCCCGATCATCCGTCCCCTGTCGGAATCTCTGGCTGGTGAACAGATCAAGAGGGTGATGGGCATCGTCAACGGCACCACCAACTACATCCTCACCAAGATGCTCGAGGAAGGCGCCGGCTACGAGGAAGCGCTGGCGGAGGCACAGGTGCTGGGATTCGCGGAGTTCGATCCTGCCGCCGACGTCTCCGGGGCCGACGCCGCCGCCAAAGCCGCCATTCTCGCAAGCCTTGCTTTCGGAACCTGGGTGGCGGGCGATTCGGTGTTCCGCGAGGGAATCGAGGGACTTCATCCGGCGGATTTTCGCTTTGCCTCGGATCTCGGATATGTTCCGAAACTGCTGGCGATTGCCGAGGACACTCCCGCTGGTGTTCTCGTTCGGGTCCACCCGACGCTGGTACCCCTCGCTCACCCGCTCGCCTCCGTGCGCGGCGCCAACAACGCGATATTCCTGGAGGGCCCTGCGGTCGGTGAGCTGCTGTTCGCCGGCCCGGGGGCCGGGGGAGATCCCACCGCCACCGCCGTGCTCGGCGATGTCATCGATGCCGCCCGCGAGTTGCTGGCCCGCTCGCAGGTAGCGCCCCGGATCCGTTTTGCCCCCGGTCGTGTTCTCGCTTTCGAGGAGGCCGTCACGAAGTGGTATCTGCGACTGGAGGTCGAGGATGCTCCGGGCGTGCTGGCCAGCATCGCCGGGGTATTCGGAGAGCATGGTGTTTCGATTGCGTCTGTATGGCAGGACGGTCGAGGTGACGAGGCGACGTTGCTGATCGTCACCCACGATGCCCGGGAAGGGGAACTCGGCGGGGCTCGCAGGGCACTCGACGAACTTCACGCAGTGCGGCAGGTCGCCTCGGTGATCCGGGTGCAGAGCGACGCTCCGTGAGGTATGTCTCGACGCGGGGCACCGCACCGGAAGTCGATTTCGAGGGGGCCTTGCTGACCGGGCTCGCCCCGGATGGCGGACTATACGTTCCGGTTTCCTGGCCGAAGCTCCCCGAGTTGAGGACCGGCGCTCCGTATGCCGAGGTTGCTGCGGCTGTGGTGGCGCCTTTCGTTGAAGGTGTCTTCTCGCCGGATGAGACACTGGACCTCGCGGCCGACGTCTACGGCAGGTTCCGGCACGATGCCGTGGCTCCGCTGAGCCCCCTGGGCGAGGGCGAACTGCTGCTCGAACTGTTCTGGGGTCCGACCCTTTCGTTCAAGGATTACGCGCTTCAGCTGGTCGGTCGTCTACTGGACGAGGTGTTGCAGCGCAGGGGAGAGCGGGTCACGGTGATCGGGGCGACTTCCGGTGACACGGGATCGGCGGCGATCGACGCTCTGCGGGATCTCGATTCGATAGAGGTCGTCATGCTGCATCCCGAGGGCCGGGTATCGGATGTCCAGCGGCGGCAGATGACCACCGTCGCTTCGCCGAACATCCACAACCTGGCGGTGCGGGGCACGTTCGATGATTGTCAGGACCTGGTCAAGGCCATTTTCATCGACCCGGCTCTGAACGCCGAGGTGAGGCCGGCCGCCGTCAACTCCATCAACTGGGCGCGCATCATGGCCCAGACCGCCTACTACGTCTGGTCGGCCCATCAGCTCGATGCCCTCGACGGAGCCATCACGTTCGCAGTCCCGACCGGCAACTTCGGCAATGTCTACTCGGCCTACGCCGCTCGCAACATGGGAGTCCCGATCGAGCAGCTGATCGTCGGGAACAACGCCAATCACGGCCTGGCCGATTTCCTCACTTCCGGCAGCCTGCCCATCGGCCGGGTCGTTCCGACTCTGGCGCCGGCGATGGACATTCAGGTGCCCAGCAATCTCGAGCGTCTGTTGTTCGATGTCTTCGAGCGGCGCGGGGCGGTGCTGGCGTCGCTGATGACCGACTACCGGGCGGCGGGGAGCCTGGATGTCATGCCGGTGCAGATGACGGGTGTGCGCGCCCTGTTCTCGTCCGGCTTCGCCGACGACGAGGCGATTCTCGATGTGATCCGTGACGTCTACGGAGAATCCGGCGTGCTGGTCGATCCGCACACGGCGACGGGGATCGCCGCAGGCCGGGCCGGGAGGAGTGATCGCGACCATCCGATCGTGTTTGTGGCCACAGCCCACCCTGCCAAGTTCCCGGAAGCGATAGAGCAGGTCCTTCACATAGAGCCCGCCCTACCGGACGACCTGGCGGACCTAATGGAGCGGGAAGAGCGGTACGAGGTCGTGGATGCGGACTTGGACGAAGTTGCGCGCCTCGTGAGGGAAGTGGCGGGCAGGGAATAGGCAACCGGCCTCCTGGTGCAGTCGGGGTCGTGTTCCCGGGCTCCAGGCCATGAGTTATCGGCCGGAGGATACCTGTACCTGTTATCGACCTCCGTAAACGTGTTGTTGCCTCGATCGGCTCTTTCCCCTACAATGCCAGCGATCCCGGAACCCCCAATCGCCGTTCACGGCGCACGAGGTCGTTTCCCCGCATTCTCCAAGGTTCCCTTGCTGATGCAGGACGGGAATTCACTCAAAGCTGATTCATTCAGTCACAGGACGTCGGTTCGGGTAAAGCAAAGCCGCTAACAGGCACCGGATCGGGCGGAAAGGACGACATGACCACCAGATCTGAGCTCCAGGGCAAGACGATCAAAGACCTGCGCGAGATCGCGTCGGCACTCGAGATCGATACGGCAGGGCTTCAGAAGGCGAAGCTGATCGGGGCCATCATTGGTGCCGACGGGTTCGAAGGAAGCGACGAACCTGCCCCCGTCGAACTCCCGGCAGCCGAACGCACGGGCGCGCCCTCCGGCGATGTCGCCGGTAATAACGGCGGATCCGCCAAGGCAGACAAACCCGAGGCCGAAGACGGGGAACCTGCAGAAGATGAGCCCAAAGACGGCGATGATCCGGTGGAAGCCAAAGATCACGCCGGGGATGAAGTAGCTCAGGCGGATGCCGATGAGGCCGAAGTCGCAGACGGCGGCGAGGACTCTTCGGACAGAGAAGGCGAGAGCTCGCAGGATTGGGACCGCTCCAACCGGTCCGGTGGTCACCAGCAAGGCCAGCGCCAGGACAACGACCCCAATCGTCGCAAGCGCCGCCGGCGCAGCGGACGGGGCGGCCAGGGCGGCCAGGGCGGTCAAGGCAACCAGGGCGGCCAAGGCAACCAGGGCGATCAGGGGAACCTTCGCGGCCAGGGCGGTCAGCAGCACTACGAGCAGATCCCCGAAGGTGAACTCGAGGAGCGTGAGGGCGTTCTCGAGATTCTTCCGGAAGGCTACGGATTCCTTCGCATCGTTCGCTATCTGCCGGGTGATCAGGACGTGTACGTGTCTGCCAGCCAGATCCGCAAGTTCGGGCTGCGCCGCGGTGACATGATCCGCGGTCCGATCCGTCCCCCACGTTCGCAAGAGAAGTTCGCCGCGATCACCCGCATCGAGTCGGTCAACGGCATGACCGTCGAGGATGCACGCAAGCGGCCCCGTTTCGACAAGCTGACTCCGCTGTTTCCCGACGTGCGCCTGCCGCTCGAGATCGACGGCCATCCCGAATGGGTGTTGCCGAGGATCGTCGACATCATCGCTCCGATCGGTAAGGGCCAGCGTGGCCTGATCGTGTCTCCTCCCAAGGCAGGCAAGACGACCGTCCTGAAAGAGGTCGCTCGTTCGATCAGCACCAACAACCCTGAATGCCATCTGATGGTCGTGCTCGTGGATGAGCGCCCGGAAGAGGTCACCGATATGCAGCGTTCGGTGAAGGGCGAGGTCATCTACTCGACGTTCGACCGTCCGGCCGAGGAGCACACCCAGGTGTCGGAGCTGGCTCTGGAGCGGGCCAAGCGTCTGGTCGAGATGGGCACCGATGTTGTGATTCTGCTCGACTCAATCACCCGTCTCGCCAGAGCTCACAACCTGGCGACACCGGCGAGCGGCCGTATCCTCTCGGGTGGTGTCGATTCCACGGCTCTCTACCCGCCGAAGCGCTTCTTTGGTGCGGCCCGGAATATCGAGGAGGGCGGAAGCCTTACGATCCTTGGAACGGCCCTGGTCGAAACCGGGTCGAAGATGGACGAGGTGATTTTCGAGGAGTTCAAGGGCACCGGCAATATGGAGCTGAAGCTCGACCGCAAGCTTGCCGACAAGCGGGTTTATCCCGCCATCGACATTGCGGCCTCGGGAACACGTCGCGAGGAGTTGCTGTTCGACAGGGCAGAACTTGCGCAGGTGTGGAAGCTGCGTAGGGTGCTTCTGGCATTGGAGTCTGGTCCGGCTATCGAGTTGTTGATCGACCGGCTGAAGCAGGCGAACTCCAATGCAGAGTTCCTCATCGAAGTCGCCAAGAGCGGGAATTAAGGAGAAACAGGACATGAAGACAGGGATTCATCCCAACTACGTGGAGACGAAGGTCACCTGCTCGTGCGGCAACACGTTTACGACGCGCTCGACCCAGGACGAGATGCACGTCGAGTTGTGCAACGAGTGCCACCCGTTCTTCACCGGCCGTCAGAAGCTGGTTGACACCGGTGGTCGCGTCGAGCGTTTTCAGAAGCGCTACGGCGACAAGGCCCAGGTCAAATCGAAGAAGACCTCGAAGGCCGACGTCGAGAACGCAGAGGCGTAGCATCGCTCGCCGGCTCTAGCCGGCGGCGTCTCATGAGTCGTCACCCCAATTCCACCGTCGGCGGCCAGGCCGTAATCGAAGGCGTAATGATGCGCGCTCCGGCCGGTTGGGCCGTTGCCGTGCGCACCCCTGAGGGGTCGATCGTCACGATGTGTGAGGACCTGCCGCGTCTTTCCGAACGCAAGCGGTTGGCTCGCTGGCCGATGGTGCGCGGCGTTCTCGTTCTGTGGGAGTCGCTCTCGCTCGGCATGCGGGCCCTCACCTGGTCGGCCGAGAAGGCCGTCGGTGAAGAAGAGGAACCCATCACCAAGTGGCAGCTGGCTCTGTCGATCGTGATCGCCTTCGCCGCAGTTGCGGTGCTGTTCGTCGGTGCGCCGCTGCTGGCGGCTCGCTGGCTTGCAGGAGAAACGACGATAGGCCTGAACGTGGTCGAAGGCCTGATACGGATCGCCTTGTTCGTCGGCTACATCTGGGCGATCGGCCGGTCATCCGAGATCAAACGTGTCTTCGAATATCACGGCGCCGAACACAAGACGATCCACGCCTATGAGGCCGGAGATCCCTTGATCGCCGCCGAGATCCAGAAGTACTCCCCGGCGCATCCACGCTGCGGAACCAGCTTCCTGCTGCTCGTAGTGCTGGCCTCGATCGTGGTGTTCTCATTCGTGCCGCACACGCTCGGCGTCGGGTGGCTGGTCATGAGCCGCTTGCTGTTGATCCCGGTCATCGCCGGAGTTTCCTACGAGATCCTCAGAGCGTCCGGTTTGCGGGCAGATGCACTGTTCGGCCGTATCGTCGCCGCGCCCGGATTGTGGTTGCAGAAGCTGACGACCGGTGAACCCGACGATGATCAGGTCGAGGTGGCCGTTGCCAGTTTGCTGGCGGCGCTCGACGATGAGTCCGCCGGTGAGGTTCTCGCCCGCGGTGAGGTTTCAGCCGGCGCTATGGAGGCGTTTGAAGCAGGCTGTGTGAGGGACTCCACGGATGGATGAGGCGCTCGTCGCCAGACTCGAAGAGGTTGAAGCGACGTTCAACGAGGTCGAGCAGCAGCTCGCAGATGAGGGAGTCCTCGACGATCAGACCCGTTTCATAGAGCTCGGGCGCAGGCACTCGGAACTCAAGCCCATCGTCGAAGGTTTCATCGCCTATCGGGCTGCCTTGTCCGACGCCAGGGAAGCTGCCGAGCTGGCCGCCGTCGAGACCGATGCGAAGATGACCGGCGATCTCCAGCACATGGTCGCCGAACGCAAGGCTGAGGCCGAACGTCTGGAACGCGAGCTGCGCGTGGCGCTGATTCCCCGTGATCCGAATGATCTGAAGGACGTCATCGTTGAGATCCGGGCCGGTACCGGGGGAGATGAGGCAGCGCTGTTCGCCGGGGATCTCCACAGGATGTATCACCGTTATGCGGAGTTGCACGGATTCAAGACCGACTCGATGGACTCGTCGGAGTCGGAAGCCGGTGGTTTCTCGAAAGTGACCTTCGCCGTCAAGGGTGCCGGAGCGTTTTCGAAACTCAAGTTCGAAGCCGGCGTCCATCGCGTTCAGCGAGTTCCCAAGACCGAATCCCAGGGACGCGTCCACACGTCCACCGCCACGGTGGCGGTTCTGCCTGAGGTGGAGGCCGTTGAGATCGATCTGGATCCGAACGACGTTCGGGTGGACGTGTTCCGCTCGAGCGGCCCGGGCGGACAGTCGGTGAACACGACCGACTCGGCCGTGCGGCTCACGCATGAACCCACCGGGCTCGTCGTGTCTTGCCAGGATGAGAAGTCACAACTCCAGAACAAAGAGAAGGCCTTCCGGATTCTGCGTGCCCGTCTCTATCAGATGGAACTCGAGAAGCAGCAGACCGAACTGGCGGAGAACCGCCGCTCCCAGGTGGGCACCGGCGGCCGCTCTGAGAAGATCCGCACATACAATTTCAAGGAGAACCGGGTGACCGATCATCGGATCGGCCTGACCATCAAACAGTTGCCGTCCATCCTCGACGGCGAACTGGACCCCTTCGTCGAAGCCCTCACCGCCGACGACCAGGCCCGCCGTCTGGCCGACGGCACCTGAACTTCCTTCGTCTCGCTCCGTTCGGGTTGCCCGTTCGCCTTCCCATCTTCGGGACGGCGTTCCTCCCTCACCGCAGGTGGGGGAGGTGGTTTCGCCGTTAGGCGAAAGCGGAGGAGGCGGCTCGCTCGGAAGGGGTCCCCTACCGAGCCGGACCCTGTGCCGACCGCCACCAGAAAAACCCGATACCGCCGACAACGCCGAAGGCGATGAGGCCGAGTACAGCGACCACGAGGAGCGACGGCCCTTCTTCCGGGGTGGCCTCGTCGTCGAGGACCAGTGACAGGGTGCGGCCGTCGTCCTCACCGGCTGCGACAACCTCGCCCCCCTCCGCCGACGCCAGAGCTCCGTTGATGATCGACCGCGTCTCATCGACCAGGGCGCTCATTTCGTCGTCGGTCAGGTCCGGGTGTCCGGGCATGCCGTAGGTTCCGTTGCGGATCAGGGCGCCGAGTTCGGCGGCGCTGATGTCTTCGCCGATGAGTTTTCCTCCGATACCGCCCTCGCCGGCCGGGCCATGGCAGGAGGCGCACAGGGTCGCGTAGGTGTGTCCGCCGCCTTGGAGAATCGCGTCCGATCCGGACAGGCTGAGGACGAAATCGGCGATGGCTGTGATCTGTTCGGGCGCCAGGCGATCCGAGAAGGCGGGCATCGAGGCGCCTCCATTGGTGGTGAGTGTGATCACGTCCGGCCGGGTCAGTGTCGTGCCGGCGACCGCACCGCCGGACCCGCCTTCGCCCTGTGCGCCGTGGCACATCGAGCAGTAGGTGGCATAGAGGGAGGTACCGTCGGCGCCACCTGTGTCGGAAGTCGTGGAGGAACCCCCTAGCGACGACAGGTAGGCGACGACGGCATCGATCTGTGCGGAGCTGAGCCGGTTCCCGAATCCCGACATGGATCCTCGCCCGTTGACGGTGACCGATCGAAGCTGGGCGTCGGTCAGCAGGTGTCCGACCAGGTTGCCCCCGCCGGCCCCGTGGCATCCGGCACAGGATTGCGCGAAGACCGCCGATCCGCTCGGGGGAGGCGATCCGGGAGCCGTCGTGGTGGTCGTCGGGGCGGTGCCGCCGAGCGCAGCCACATAGGCAGCCACTGCGTCTATCTGGGCGGCGGAAAGGCTCGACGAGAAGCCGGGCATACCGGTGGTGCCGCTGGTGGTCACCGAAACGACTCGCGTGGCACTGAGGCCTCTACCGACCAGGTTTCCGCCGGCGGCGCCGTGGCACCCGGCACACGAACCAGCCCAGACCGTTGCGCCGTCCGGGACGAATCCGGGAACCGTGGTGGTAGTCGTGGTCGGAGCGCCGTTCCCGCCGAACAGGAACTCAGACACCAGCTGGATGTCGGCGCTGCTCAACGTTCCGGAGAACGCCGGCATGTTGCCCCGGCCGCCGGTCGTTATCTCGACGAGTTGTGACAGGCTCAGCGAGGTCGGGACGAGGTTGCCCCCGTTGCTCCCATGACAGCCGGCGCAGTTGGCTTCGAAGATCGCCGCTCCGCTGCCGGTCGGCGGTGGGACGTATGTGTTGGGGTTGTCCGATGCGTCACCGGGAAAGGTGCCTGCCTGGATCTCCTGGTAGTTGGTGAAGCCGTCGCCGTCGGTGTCGAAACTCTGGATCGCAGGGAAGCTCTTGTCGGCTTCTTCGTATTCATCGGCGAACTGGTTCTCGTCCCATTTGCCGTCGGAGTTGGTGAAGTGGCAGAGCGAACAACCATCCAGACGTGTGCCTGCCGCGGCCGGATAGGTTTGCCGGAAGTCGTCCAGGAACCTCTCTTTGGCTTCGGCGCGATTGCCGAGCACGATCAGAAGAGCAACGGTCAGGGTCCCCACCAGCGTAAGCGATGCGATGGCTCGCGCCTTCATGCCGTTCATCCCTGTATTCGATTGGTTTCTACCCGCTGTCAGTATCGGTCGAATGTGCCTAACCCATTACCAATGAATGGTTAACGCCGGGATAAACGCCGGGTTTGCGTGTCCTCTCGCTTCGGCCGCTGCCGGCGGGACACCGTTTATCTCCTTGCCCCTGCGAATATGGCCGGGTGAACTCGACGAATCTGCTCGCCAAATCCAATCTGCCTCGCCATGAAGCGGAGCGTCTGTTGATGTCGGCGACGGGGAAGCCACGGGCAGACCTCCTCAGCGGTATCGATCTCGCACCCGAAGACGAAAACACCTTCGAGTCCCTCGCCTCGCGCCGGGCAGCAGGGGAACCACTCCAGTACCTGGAGGGCACGGTGGAGTTCGGTCCGATCGAACTCGCAGTCGACGAACGTGCGCTCATCCCGCGCCCGGAGACCGAAGCCGTCTGGGACGAAGCGAGACGGATGCTCGGCGAAGCCGGCAAAGGAACTGTGATCGTCGATCTCTGCACGGGGAGCGGGGCGATGGCGCTCGCGTTGAAGGCGGTCTTTCCGGAGGCGCGTGTCTTCGCAACCGACATCAGCGAACCCGCATTGTCCCTGGCCGAGGACAATGCAGCTCGCCTCGGTCTCGATATCGAGTTCTTCCACGGCGACCTGTTCGAAGCTCTCCCGAAGTCGATCTACGGCCGGGTCGACCTGCTGGTCAGCAATCCCCCCTATATAGAGGAGGGGGAGTGGGATGGCCTCCCTCCGGATGTTCGCGACCACGAGCCCCGCCGGGCGCTGGTCTCCGGACCGGAAGGCACGGAGATCCTCGAACGCATTGCCAACGACATCTACTGGTGGCTCGGAGTCGGCGGCTGGGTTCTCTGTGAGATAGGAGAGACCCAGGGCCGACGCGCCGACGAGCTGTTCGGCCAGTGGCTGGACACCGAGGTTCGCCCCGACCTCACCGGTCGCGACCGCATCCTGGTCGGCCGCAAGGGCGCCCGCTGCTGCGTCTAGTCGTTTCTCTCCCGCCGTGCGGGGGATGTCCGTCAGCGGGAGTTTGCTGCCGCCGGGCAAACCCGCCGGTGACGAGCCCTTCGGCGGCCGGGTCCATGCCCTACATCTTCTCCGGTGCCGGTAGGCTGGCCCACTCGGAGGTGGTTTGATCAAGGCTTCAAAACGGCAAATGGGTAGTTTCCGGCGGCTCAGCGGACTGCTGTTGTCGATGCTGCTGCTCGCTGCATGTTCCGACGGAACCAGCGCCCCTGCTCCGCCGGCATCCGACGTGCCGGTCGTCGTAGTCGAGGAGGACTATGCCCTGGACTGCGTTGCAGCAGGCACCTGTGTCGATGCCGACGAGGTCCCAACTCGTGAAGCAGAACCCCTCGCCGGGGAACCTTCTGCAGACTACGACGGTCTGGCCGTCGGGTTCACCGACGAAGGGTACGCCCGACTGGGCGACCCGGACGCACCGGTGTCGCTGGTCGAGTTCTCCGACTATCTATGCCCCTACTGCGGGCGGCACTTCAAAGAGACCACCCCTCTGCTCATCGACCGGTACCTTCGTAGCGGCCGGGTCAATCTGGTGTTCCGTGACTTCCCGCTGGTCGAACTGCACCCGACCGCCCCCGCCGGCCATGCCTCGGCCCTATGCATTGGCGAGCAGAGTGCTGCCCTGTTCTGGGCCTATCACGATGCCCTGTTCGCCCGGCAGGGGGAGTGGTCTTCGCTGCCGGACAACAGTGGCTTCCTCGCCACCGTCGCCGGTGAAATCGGCGCCGACATCGAGGCATATCAGGCCTGTGTGGCTTCCGGGCACACCGCTCCCATGGTCGAGCAACGAGTCGCGCAGGGACGAGCTCTGGGCTTTTCAGGGACGCCCAGTTTCCACGTTGTCGACAACGTCAACGACGAGACCTTCGAGATCATCGGAGCGCAGCCGCTCGACGTCTTCGCCTCCGCCCTCGATGCCGCCCTCGCCGGCGAGACCCCCGTCGTCGAAGAGGAACCCGCCCCGGATCTGCCCTTCTGGGCCAATGCCGACGGACTGGCCCCCGATCCCGGCCGGGCCGGCTACAACCTGGCCGGCGATGCCTATCGGGGCGATCCCGGGGCGCCGCTCGTGGTGGTCGAGATCTCCGATTTCCAATGCCCCTTCTGTCGCCGGCACGCCCTCGAGACGCAGCCCGCCCTCGACGAGATTTACGTGGACACCGGTCAAGTCATGTGGGTGTTCAAGAACCTCCCGCTGGCCAATCATCCTCAAGCGCCGGCGGCGGCGACCGCTGCCGAATGTGCCGGGGAGCAAGGTGAGTTCTGGGCGATGCACGACCTGCTGTTCGAAGCCGTCGAGGAGTGGGCGGTCGAACCTCCGGACTCTGCGCTCGAATCGCTGGCCGCCGAGCTCGGTCTGAACAGATCGGCCTTCTCGTCGTGCCTGGGCAGCCGCGCCCCGCTCGAGAGAGTCCTCGACGACCTGTACGACCTCAGCACCATCTTCTCCACCACGCCAACCTTCGTGGTCCTGTTCGACGGGAGGGCGTCCGTCATCGAAGGGGCCCAGCCGCTCGAGCAGTTCGTCGCCAGGTTCGACGGTTTGCTGGGGGAGTGACGTAAGCCGCCGGTTGCCCTGCCGAGAGTTGGCCCCGCTGCCGACTGGAGGTGGCCCGATTCCTCTGCACGGGGATGACACTTAGAATCGCAGCCATGACCACTATCGATGCCGGCGTAGCCGCCATCCGACGAGGGCTCATCGTCGGACTGCCGACCGACACCGTTTACGGGGTTGGCGTTGACCCGTTCAATACCAAGGCGGTGGCATCGCTCTACGAGTTGAAGGGCAGACCCGATGAGAAGGCCATTCCGATCCTCTGCGCCACCGTCGCCCAGGCTTTGGAGATCGTCGACATACCACCGGAGATCGAGGATATGGCTCTGGTGCACTGGCCGGGCCCTTTGACCCTGGTCCTGCGGCGCCATGTCGAGTTGCCGGAGTGGGTCGGGGACAACACGCTGGGCACCGTAGCCGTCAGGATTCCCGACCATCCGATCGCCTTGGACCTGCTGGCCGCCGCCGGCCCCCTGGCCGTCACCTCGGCGAACCGAAGCGGCAACCCTCCAGCTCTAGATGAGGTTGAAGCTCGCGGGTTGCTCGGCGATGGAGTTGCCGTGTATCTGGAAGGGCGGTGCCCCGGAGGTGCGTCCAGCACCGTTGTGGACATGACTTCGGTCCCTCCGCGCATACTGCGTGAAGGACCGGTGGACTTCCGGGAGCTCCTGGACGGGTAGAGCCACGTACCCGCCCGTCGGCGCGGCGGATCCACCCCTTCTCCCCCTGCCGCCAGGTCGGTTGTCGTGTGGGAGAGATCAACTTCGGCCGAGGCGTGAGGACAGGACCGCAATAGGTCAGTCGGCGGCCGGCAGTCCGTCGGGGTTCATCGATTGCCAGCGCCAGGCGTCGGTGCACATCTCATCGACCGTGCGGCCGGCGGTCCAGCCGAGGACCCGTTCGGCTTTCGAGACGTCTGCCCACACCTCGGCGGCGTCGCCGGGCCGGCGGTCGACGAAGCGGTGAGGGATCTCGACGCCGGAGGAACGCTCAAAGGCGTGCACCATCTCCAAGACAGATCGACCCCGGCCGGTGCCCAGGTTGATCGCGTCGTATCCGGGTGATCTGCCGAGGTGGTCGAGGGCGGCGAGGTGGCCCTCCGCCAGGTCGGTGACGTGTAGGTAGTCGCGGATCGCCGTGCCGTCGGGAGTGGGGTAATCGTTGCCGAATACGTCCAGCATCTCGCGGCGTCCCACCGCGACCTGGGAGATGAACGGCAGGAGGTTGGCGGGCTTCCCCTGCGGATCCTCCCCGATCATTCCCGAGATGTGAGCCCCGACGGGATTGAAGTAGCGCAGAGACACGATGTTCCAGCGGGAATCGGAAGTGTGGAGGTCCTCGAGCAGGTACTCGCACACCAGCTTGGTGCGTCCGTAGGGGTTCAGTACCGACAGCGGGGAGTCTTCGGTGACGGGCAGTTCTTCGGGCAGGCCGTAGACGGTCGCGGACGAGCTGTATACGAAGTTGCGGACACCATGGCGGTCGAGCACCTCGCAGAGAGTCGCGGTGCCTCCCACACTGTTCCGGTAGTAGTGGAGCGGACGCCTGACCGATTCCTCGACCGCCTTCGGGGCGGCGAAGTGAATTGTTGCGTCGAAGGAGCGAATCCCCATCAGTTCCTCGAGCGCCTGCTCGTCCTGGACGTCGATCTCGAAGAAGTCGATGTCGGTGCCGGTGATGTCGCGCAGACGGTCGAGGACCGCAGATTTGCTGTTGGAGAAGTTGTCGATCAGCGTGGTTTGATGTCCCGCCTCGATTAGTTCGACGGCGGTATGGCTGCCGATGTATCCGGTGCCGCCGGTCAGTAGGACTCTCATTTGATTCTCTCTGGATGGACTTGATTGAAGGCTAACGCTTCGACGGCGTCCTCCCCGCTCGGCGGCATCTGCCGGCGCCGCCTTCCTCAGACCCCGGTCTCGCCCGGAGACCCTCCCTTGCTTCGGATGCGGCGTGCCGTCGGGGATAAACCGGGAGTGATGAGCCGACTACCCTTCACGGGACCGCATTCCTGAAGGACTCTCATGATCGATCCCCGAACAATCGAAGAGGTCGACCCTGCAATGGCAGAGTTGATCAGGCGTGATGCCGAACGGCAGAACACCGGCATTCACCTGATCGCCTCCGAGAACTTTGTTTCCAAGGCAGTGCTGCAAGCCACCGGATCCGTGTTCACCAACAAGTACGCGGAGGGGTATCCCGGTCGCCGCTATTACGAGGGCTGCGGGATCGTCGACGAGATGGAACGGCTCGCCCAGAAGCGAATCCTCGACCTGCTCGGTGGCGTTCACGCCAACGTCCAACCCCATTCCGGCGCCCAGGCCAACATGGCCGTCTACTTCACGCTCCTCGACATCGGCGACACCGTGCTCGGAATGCGTTTGGACCAGGGCGGCCACCTCACCCACGGCTCACCGGTCAACTTCTCCGGCCAGTACTACAACTTCGTCGCCTACGGCGTCGATCCCGCCACAGAGCGCATCGACATGGACGAGGTTCGCAAACTCGCCCTGGAGCACCGTCCGAAGATCGTCCTCGCCGGTTACTCGGCCTATCCCCGTCATCTCGAATACGACAAGTTCCGCGAGATAGCCGACGAGATCGGTGCCGTGTTGATGGTCGACGCAGCCCACTACATCGGCCTGGTGGCAGGCAAGGCGTATCCCAACCCGGTCGAACATGCAGACGTCGTCACCTTCACGACCCACAAGGCGCTGCGCGGCGCCCGCGGTGGAGCCGTCATCACCAACAGCGAGGAGATGGGCCTCGACATCCAGAAGGGCCTCTTCCCGGCCGCTCAGGGCGGATCGCTCTACAACCAGATCGCCGGAAAAGCTGTGTGCTTCCACGAAGCCGCCCAGCCGGAGTTCCGGGCCTACGCCCGGCAGGTGATCGACAACGCCCGGGCGCTGGCGTCCAGGTTCATCGAGAACGGCGTCCGCCTCGTGTCCGGCGGCACGGACAACCACATGATGCTGCTCGACCTCCGATCGATCGACGAGGAACTCACCGGCAAAGACGCCGCCAAGATGCTCGACCGCATCGGCATAACCCTCAACTTCAACACCATCCCCTTCGACCCCAGACCACCGTTCCGGGCCTCCGGGCTCCGGATCGGCACTCCGTCGGTGACCACCCAGGGGATGAAAGAGGCGGAGATGGTGCAGGTCGCCGATCTCGTCACCGAGGCGCTGCGCAACCACGGAGAGGAGCGTGTCCTGGCCGCCACCGAGTCCCGGATCCGTGAACTCGCCAAACAGTTTCCGCCTTACCCGGAGGGTTTTGTTGGACACGTGTAGGCGCGGTAGCAGGAAACAGGTGCCCCCTCCGACCTCGCTCCGCTCGGCTACCTTCCCCAGCTTCGCTGAGGGAGGAAGTCTGGTGTGCCGCGAAGACCCGGCACGTCCCGCGTCTCCGCCGGGGCAGCACTGCAATGGCCCAGGGAATGTGCGGGCCGGCGAAAGTGTTCAGATGATTGTGAAGGGATTCACAAGCGACTCGAGCGAGCCAACCGCTTTCTCCCACCGCTGTGAGGCGGGGGGAGTCCGCCGGATTCGAAGAATCCGGGGGGAGGGGGGCTCTTGCGAAGCTGCCCCCTCTGCCTCGAAGACTCGGCATCTCCCGCGCCTGCCGGTGCGGGAGAAAAGCCCCCTCCCGCGACTCGCGACTCGCGACTCGCGACTCGCGACGAGGAACCCGCCACCATGAAACGCGACAATCCGCACCAGGTCGTCACCGGGGCCGTCAGTGACGGGTGGGTCGAGGGGTCCAGTTTTCTGGGTTCGATACTGGCCGGGTGGCTGCTCGGATGGCTGCTGGACCGGTGGCTGGATACGGATCCGTGGTTCATCGTGATCGGGATCATCGCCGGGTCGGTCAACGGGTTCTATCGCATGTGGATCCATGCCACGAAGGATGACGATGTTCGAGAACAGTGAGGCGGAGGCCTTCGTAGCCGGGCAGCGACCGGTCGAGCTGGACACGGCCAAGAGCACCGTGCGCAGATCGGTGATCGTCGGGCCCGTGATCACCGCAATCGCCTGGCTCATCTGGGGCTGGGACGGCGCCTGGTCGGCGGCCCTCGGTGTAGCCGTCGTGGTCGGCTACTACATGATCACGGGAGTGTTCCTGTCTATGGCTGCACGAATCTCTTTCGCGGCCTACTATGCCGCTGCGCTCCTCGGTTTCATCGTTCGATTGGGCCTGATCGCGGCAACGATGTATCTTCTCGCCAACATCTTGCCCGTCGACCGGCTGGCTTTGGGAGTTTCGGTCGTTGTGGCCTATCTTGCACTGTTGATTCTGGAAGCTAAAGCACTCGCGGGGAAGCGACGAGGAGACCATGGTTGAGCAAATGATTCTGGCTAGTGAATGCGACGTCGCCAACGAGGTGATATGCGCTCCTGCCGACGTCAAAGAACTCTTCGAACTGCCGACGATCTTCTACATCGGCGACATCGCCATTACCCGTACGATCATTCTCATCTTCCTGGCGGCCTTCATCGTCATCGCCTTGCTCTACTTCGGGCTCCGCAAGGGCAGTGTCATCCCCTCGAAGTTCCAGGCGGTCGTCGAGAGCCTCGTCCAGTTCGTCCGCAAGGATGTGGCCGGAGACATCATCGGTCCGGAAGGCGTCAGGTACGCCCCTTACCTGACCGCAATGTTCCTGTTCCTGCTGGTCGGCAACCTCTTCGAGATCACGCCGCTCGTCAACTTCCCGATCACCTCGCGTATGGCCATCCCCGCCTTTCTCGCAATCGTCACCTGGCTGATCTTCGTGATCGTAGGGTTCTACAAGAACGGCTTCAGCTACTTCCTCGACATCGTCTGGCCCAAGTCGGTTCCGGTCGGCCTGCGCTGGCTGGTTGGTTTGATCGAGCTCTTCTCGGTCTTCCTGCTGCGTCCGTTGACGCTGGCAGTCCGACTCTTCGCCAATCTGGTGGCCGGTCACCTGATGCTCACGCTCCTGCTGGGTTCGGGCGCAATCTTCATCTGGAACTTCGCAGACGCCGGGGCCAAGAGTCTGGTCGGCGTCGCCTGGTTCGCCTTCGGCCTCGGCATCTACCTGTTCGAGATAGTCGTCGCCGTGTTGCAGGCCTACATCTTCACGCTGTTATCCGCCGTCTACATACAGTCTTCGGTTCACCCAGAGCACTGACCAAGGAGGAGAAGGGAAATGGAAGGATCAATTGAGGTCCTCAAAGGAGGACTTGCCCTGATGGGTTACGGCCTCGCCGCCGTCGGGCCCGGTATCGGCATCGGCATCGTGGTCGGCAACGCCATAACCGCCATGGCACGCCAGCCTGAAATGGCCGGAACGGTGCGGACCACCATGTTCCTCGGCATCGCATTCACGGAGGCGCTGGCCCTGATCGGCTTCGTGCTCTTCTTCATCGCCTAGGAGGCCACCGTGTTGTACGCATTGTCCACGGTGCTCCTGGCCGCTGAGGAAGCCGAAGAAACCGGCAACATCGGCCTCGTGCTGCCCGAGCCCTACGAGCTCGTAGCCGGCATCATCGCCTTCGGCATCGTCTTCTTCTTCGTATGGAAGTGGGCGTTCCCGGCCATCGACAAGATGCTCGAAGACCGCCAGCGTGCCATCAAAGGCCAAATGGAAGATGCCGAGGCCGCCAAAGCCGAGGCACAGAGCCTGCTCGATGACTATCGCAAGCAGCTCGCCGAAGCCAAGGCCGAGGCCGCCGGGATCATCAATGAAGCTCGCGAAGCCGCGGAAGCTATGAAGGCAGACATCCTCGCCAAGGCACAGACCGAGTCCGCAGAGATCGGTACCAAAGCACGCGCGGACGCCGCCACCGAGCGCGACCGTGCTCTTGCCTCGGCCCGGGTCGAGGTCGCCAATCTGTCCATCGACCTCGCCGAGAGAGTGGTGGGGGAGAACCTCGACCGCGCCGCCCAGCTGGGCCTGGTCGAGCGCTACCTCGCCGATCTGGAGAGGATGTCCGACTAGATGGCCGCCGAAGACCGCATCCAGGGTTACGCGTCTGCGATCTTCGAGATCGCACGCGGCGAGGGCGACCTCGAGCGCGTCGAGAGCGAACTGTTCCAGATCGCCCGCACGTTCGAGACCTCAGCCGATCTACGCGAAGCTCTCACCGACCCCCGCCTGCCGCAAGATCGCAAGCAGGGCATCGTCGACGACCTGCTCGGTGCCCGTGCCTCCGAACTGACCGTGTCCCTCGTAGGGTTCATCGTCAGCAGCGGCCACGCCTCCGAGCTGCCTGAGATAGTCGACGGGTTCGTTGCCAGGGCTGCCGCCGAGCGGCACCGGGCAGTCGCTGAGGTGCGGTCGGCCATTGAGCTCGACGCTGAGACGGTCGCCCGTCTCGAGTCGGCGCTCGCCAAAGCGACCGGTAAGAAGGTCGAAGTCAAGGTCGTCGTGGACCCGAAGGTCCTCGGCGGCATCGTCGCCCGCGTTGGCGATATCGTGATCGACGGCTCGGTTCGTAGCCGTCTCGACACGCTGCGAGACACGCTAAAGAGCCGCTAAGGAGTCACCGATGTCAGAGATGACGATCAATCCGGAAGAGATCACGGCTTCCCTCCGCAGGAACCTCGAGGGGTGGGAGCCGAGCATTACCCAGGAGACCGTCGGGTACGTCTCCTCCATCGCCGACGGCGTGGCGCGCGTCAAGGGCTTGCCCAACGTGATGGCCTCAGAGCTGTTGGAATTCCCCGGCGGACTGCAGGGTGTCGCCCTCAACGTCGACGAACACGACCTCGGTGTGGTGCTCATGGGTGAATCGAACCACATCGAGGAAGGCGCAGCGGTCAAGCAGACCGGCAAGGTGCTCTCTGTGCCGGTCGGCGACGAGTTGCTCGGCCGGGTGGTCGACCCGCTCGGAAATCCGCTCGACGGCAAAGGCCCGATCAACTCCACCGAGACCCGCCTACTCGAAACCCAGGCGCCGTCCGTGGTCCAGCGGCAGCCGGTGGTCGAGCCGCTGCAGACCGGCATCAAAGCCATCGATGCCATGACCCCGATCGGCCGTGGCCAGCGCGAGCTGATCATCGGCGACCGGCAGACCGGCAAGACGGCCATCGCCGTCGACACGATCATCAACCAGAAGGGCCTGGGCGTAAAGTGCATCTACGTCGCCATCGGCCAGAAGTCCTCAACGGTGGCCGAGGTGGTCGATTCGCTCGAATCCCACGGAGCCATGGAATACACGGTGATCGTCAACGCCTCTGCCTCAGCTCCCGCCGCCCTGCAGATGTACGCGCCCTACTCGGGCTCCGCCATGGGCCAGTACTGGATGTACAAGGGCGAGCACGCCCTGATCATCTTCGACGACTTGTCCAAGCAGGCGGTCGCCTACCGGGAGATCTCGCTGCTGCTGCGCCGTCCACCCGGTCGTGAGGCCTACCCGGGCGACGTCTTCTATCTGCACAGCCGTCTCCTCGAGCGCTGCGCCAAGCTCTCCGCAGAGTTGGGCGGCGGATCCTTGACCGGCCTGCCGATTGTCGAGACCAAGGCCGGCGACGTTTCGGCCTACATCCCGACCAACGTGATCTCGATCACCGACGGCCAGATCTTCCTCGAAGCCGACCTGTTCTATTCGGGTATTCGCCCGGCCATCAACGCCGGCATTTCCGTGTCACGGGTGGGCGGCAACGCTCAGGTCAAGGGCATGAAGAAGGTGGCCGGTCCGCTGCGCCTCAACCTGGCGCAGTTCCGTGAACTCGAAGCGTTCGCAGAGTTCGGTTCGGAGCTCGACGCCGCCTCGCTCGCCCAGCTGGAACGTGGCCGGCGGGTCGTCGAGGTGCTCAAGCAGGGCCAGTTCGAACCGATGCCGGTCGAAGAGCAGATCGTGTCGATCTACGCGGTGACCGAGGGCCACATGGACTCGATTCCCACCGAGCACGTCGAGGAGTTCGAGTCGGCGCTGATGGATTACATGCGAACAAGGCACGGAGCCATGCTCGACGAGATCCGGGAGACCGGAGCTTTGCCCGAAATCGATGCCCTGGTGGCGGCGATTTCGGAGTTCAAAGACATCTACGAGGTGGAGGGGTAGCGACCGGTGGCCAGCGCCGAACTCCGGGATACTCGACGGCGGATCAAGTCCGTCCAGTCGACCATGAAGATCACGCGGGCGATGGAGCTCATCGCCGCCTCGCGCATCCCCAAGGCGACGGCGCGCGTCTCTGCTTCCAAGCCCTACTCGGCCAAACTGGTGGAGGTGATCCGCAACGTGTCGGCCGCCTCGGGCGGAGCTTCGCACATGCTGCTCGAGCGGCGGGCGGTGAAGAATGCCGGCGTGCTGATCGTCGCCTCCGATCGGGGCCTGGCCGGGGCCTATGCCTCGTCGATAATCCGGGAGGCCGAGCGGCACATAATCGAGGTCGAGAAATCTGGAACGCCGGCACGGTTGTTCGTCGTCGGCAAGAAGGCGCAGAGCTACTTCCAATACCGGAAATATCACATCGAGCGCGCCTTCCTCGGCGTGACCGACACACCCGGTTACGGCGACGCCAGGGCAATCGCCAACATACTGATGGACGCCTACGCGTCGAACACCGTCGACTCGGTCGACACGTTCTATACGCAGTACAAGTCGCCGATGACCCAGGTTCCGCTCCAGTTCCAACTGCTGCCCATCGTGGCGCCGGAGGGAACCGAGGGGTCGGAACCGCTTGCGTCGGTGGACTACTCGTACGAACCGTCACCGACGGCCATTCTCGACCGGTTGCTGCCTCGCTACGTCGAGTCGACCGTCTTCAGCATGTTGCTGGAGGCATCGGCCTCCGAGCATTCGGCCCGGCGGCGCGCGATGAAAGCCGCCACCGAGAATGCAGACGAACTCATTCGAATCCTCACAAGAATCGCCAACAGGGCACGTCAGGCCGAGATCACAACAGAGATCTCTGAGATCGTCGGCGGCGCCGAGGCGCTCTCCCAACAGACCTGAAAAAGGAGCACGGAATAGTGGCAGAAGCAACAAGCATCGGACGTATCACGAAGGTCGCCGGACCGGTGATCGACGTGGAGTTCCCGCCCGACAGGCTTCCCGAGATCTACTACGCGCTCGAGGTCGATCTCACGGTAGATGGTGTGACCAGCACGGTCATCGCCGAAACTGCCCAGCATCTGGGCGGCAACAAGGTGCGGGCCGTTGCCATGGCGCCGACCGACGGTCTGGTGCGCGGCACGGAGGTCCGCAACCTCGGCGCCCCCATCTCGGTGCCGGTTGGCGATCGGACGCTCGGCCACATCTTCAACATGTGGGGCCAGCCGCTCGACGTGGACACGATCGAAGAAGGCGACAGCTGGCCGATTCATCGCGCCGCTCCGGCCTTCGAGGACGTCGAACCGCAGAAGACCGTGTTCGAGACCGGCATCAAGGTGCTCGACCTCCTCTGCCCCTACCTCCAGGGTGGCAAGATCGGCCTGTTCGGCGGAGCCGGTGTCGGCAAGACGGTGCTCATCCAGGAGATGATCAACCGGGTGGCCACCCAGCACGGCGGTGTTTCGGTGTTCGCCGGTGTCGGCGAGCGCACACGCGAGGGCAACGACCTCTTCCTGGAGATGCAGGACTCCGGTGTCATCGAGAAGGCCGCCCTCGTGTTCGGCCAGATGGACGAACCGCCCGGCGTACGTCTGCGGGTTGCCCTTTCGGCTCTGACGATGGCCGAGTACTTCCGTGATGTGCAGAACCAGGACGTGCTGCTGTTCATCGACAACATCTTCCGTTTCACGCAGGCAGGCTCCGAGGTGTCGACGCTGCTGGGCCGCATGCCGTCGGCGGTGGGATACCAGCCGACGCTGGCCGGTGAGATGGGCGTTCTGCAGGAGCGCATCACCTCGTTGCGCGGCCGGTCGATCACGTCGCTCCAGGCGATCTACGTGCCGGCCGACGACATCACCGACCCGGCCCCGCACACCGCGTTCGCCCACCTCGACGCCACCACGGTGCTGTCCCGTCCGTTGACCGCGCTGGGAATCTACCCGGCCGTCGATCCGCTCGACTCGACGTCGCGGGCCCTGGATCCGCAGATCGTCGGTGACGAGCACTACGAGGTTGCCACCGGGGTGCAGCAGGTTCTCCAGCGCTACAAGGATCTCCAGGACATCATCGCCATTCTCGGAATCGACGAGCTGTCCGAAGAGGACAAGCTGATCGTGAGCCGGGCCCGGCGCATTCAGAAGTTCCTGGCGCAGCCGATGTTCGTGGCGGAGCAGTTCACCGGACAGCCCGGTGTGTACACACCGCTCGAAGACACGATCCGTTCGTTCAAGGCGATCCTCGACGGTGGAATGGACCAGTACCCCGAGCAAGCCTTCTACATGACCGGCGGCATGGACGACGTGATCGCCCGTGCGAAGCAAATCGAAGCGGTGGGCGTCTAGATGCACACTCTCATCCGTTTTCGCGCGACATTCGGTACCCATAGGGTCGGAATGTCGCGCGAAAACGCGGAAATGTGGACTCTCTGATGGCCAAGGCGTTCAATGTCGACGTTGTTTCGCCCGAGGCCACCGTTTGGTCCGGCGAGGCCACGTTCGTTGTGGCCCGGACTACCGAAGGCGAGATCGGCATCATGGCCGACCACGAACCGGTCATGGCCGCGCTGGCGACGGGGGCGGTGAAAATCGAATCGGAGTCCGAGAAGGTCACCATCGGTGTGCACGGCGGGTTCCTCCAGATCCTCAATAACCAGGTCACGTTGCTGACCGACAGGGCCGAGCTCTCCACGGGCGACGCCGACGACGCCCGGAAGATCGCCGAAAGTCTCCGCGAACTCGAAGAGGGCGCCGAGTAAGAACGGTGCTTTCGGTGTCCTGGATGCCGACCGCCGGCAACGACTCCGCACAGGTGTCGGAGCCTCAGCCGAGTCTTGCCGCGAAGGCGTCCACCTGTTTGGGCAGGCCCGAGCTCATTGCCTGGGAGATCACCGGAAAGAACAGCGTCGACAGAAACCCCTTCGACCGCAACGCCACATTCACAGAGACCGCAACGCCTTCTTCGACCTCCGAGAGCAGAGTTGTGATTCGGGCGGTCACTTCCGAAGTCGAGATGTCGATGACCATCTTCGACGGGTTGGCGGCTTCCACCGTTCTGGCGGTGCCTTCGTAGACCTGCGAGGCGGCGGTGGCCCGAAAACGGTAGGCGGTCATCAGTCCGTCGAGGTCGTGATGCGTGTCGAACACCTCATCAACGCCGGCGAGGCCGAGCCAAGTATCGGGATTCTGAAGTTGCTGCCATGCCTTCGCGCACGAGGTCGGGGCGACGGCTGTGTGTTCGAACTCCGCGGAAGGCACGGCGGGAGCGTAGTGACTGGACCGTATGATGCAAGCCATTGGTAGCCTTGCCGGGTGATCAATCCTTCTGACTTCGTGCGGTTGGCGCTCGACCCGACCCGCTTGGCCATTCTTGGTCGGGCCGCGCTCGGGCCGGTCGAGGCGGACACACTCGCGGATGAGCTCGGAATCCTCCGCAAAGATGTGCTGGTCGGAATCGCCCGTCTGCGGGAGGCCGGGTTGCTGACCGATGAACACAGGCTGAATCGTGAAGTGCTCCGGGAAATCGCGACCGCCCTACCGGAAGACATGGCAGTCGACCCGGCGGTGGTCGACGGTCCGTGGTCGAGCGATGAGGTGCAGGTGCTATCGCGTTTCTTCCAGGGATCCAAGCTCACCTCGATCCCGGCGAACCGCACAAAGCGGCTGGTCGTGCTGGAGCGCCTGGCAATGGAGTTCGAGCCGGGCATTCGCTATCAGGAGCGGCAGGTGAATCTGACACTCCAGATGTTCCACCCCGATTTCGCGGCGCTGCGCAGGTACATGGTCGATGACGGACTGTTGACGCGGGCAGACGGCGTCTACTGGCGCAGCGGGGGCCGGACGGCCAACTGATCTTCACGCGAACCGGCAGGTGCGCGATGATGGGGCGCGGCCTCCGGGTGAGAGGGCGGTGTTTGGGAGTTCACCCGGACGCTGCCCTGTTCGTGCGTGCTGCGCGGCCCGGCCCCTGCCAATCGCCTGATTCTCGAGACCTGGTACCTTTCTTCTCCATGCCAGGACTACTCGCATTCCATGCTCATCCCGACGATGAGGCAACTTCGATGGGCGGCACGCTCGCTCATTACTCGGATGCCGGGGAGCAAGTCGTGGTCATAACCGCCACCGATGGAGCGGTGGGGGAGATCCACAACTACGACAATCCTGAAGAGCTCCAGCCTCGGCTGGCAGAACTGCGCGCAGAGGAAATGGCCAAGGCGGCCGCCATCCTCGGCGTTGAGCACGAGTTCCTCGGTTACCGGGACTCGGGCATGATGGGAACCGAGGAGAACAACCACCCCGATTGTTTCTGGCAGGCCGACTTCATGGAGGCGACCGGTCGACTGGTCCGGCTGATCCGCAAGTACCGGCCGGAGGTGGTGGCGATCTACGACCCGTTCGGCGGTTACGGTCATCCGGATCACATACAGGTGCATCGCATCGGTCTGGCGGCTTTCTACGGTGCCTCCGACCTGGCTCGCTTCCCCCTCGCGCCGGGGGAACAGGATTGGACACCCCCGAAGCTCTACTGGACCGCCTGGGCCCGCTCGCGGATGGCGGCCTTCGCCGAGGCGCGGCACGAGGCGGGGTTGATATCGGCAGAGGACCGCGATCGGATGAGCCGGGGAGGAACCGCCGACGAGTACATTCACGCGTGGGTCGACATCCGGTCGCAGCTGGACCGAAAGTTCGACGCGTTGCGTGCCCATCGCACTCAGATACCGGCAGACTGGTGGCTTTTCCAGGTCCCCGAAGAACTGCGCCCGGAGGTGTTCGGCCGCGAGAGCTACATACGCGTGTTCAGCCGCGTGGAGGTACCGACGCCGGAGGACGATTTGTTCGCCGGCCTCCGCTGACTCGCGCGTTCTCAGCAATACTGTTGCGCGTGGGGAGCGTCAGTATTGCCGAGAAAACAAAGCCCGCGACCCGTTACCCTTCTCTGCGATGTTGATCGTTCGCGACCTCCGCATTGAGGTTGGGCCCCGTGTGCTCTTAGACGGTGCCTCCTTCACGCTGCAAGCCGGTGACAAAGTCGGCCTCGTCGGCCGTAACGGCGCGGGCAAGACCACTCTCATGCGGACTCTGGTCGGGTTTCAGTCACCGGCCGACGGTTCGATCGTCCGCTCCGGCAATCTCGGTTACTTTTCTCAGGAGGCGGCGCTGCCCGATCTCGAGCGGCCCGATATGACTGCGCTCGAGCGCATCCTGGCTGCTCGTGAAATCGGCGCTCTTCTACGGCGCATCGAGGAAACCCGCCGCAAGATCGAGCGACTCGACGGTGAGGCTCGTGACCTGGCCATCAAACGTTTCGCCCGCCAGCAGGACGAGTTCGAGGCCAAAGGCGGATTCCCCGCTGAGGCAGAAGCGAAACGAACCGCAGCTGCGCTTGGAATCGGCAATGATGAGCTGGTCCAGCCCATCGCCACGATGTCGGGCGGTCAGCGGCGCCGTACCGAACTGGCGCGCATTCTGTTCGCCGAGAGCGACACGATGCTGCTCGATGAGCCCACCAACCACCTCGACATGGACGCCAAAGGCTGGCTGATGGACTACCTGGCCTCCTACCGGGGAGCGCTTCTCGTCGTCAGCCACGATTTGCCTCTTCTCGATGAATCAATCACGTCGGTTCTCTCGCTGGATGGCGCAGCCCTCGATGCGTATCGGGGCAACTACTCGCACTTCATCACCGAACGCGAGCGCCGGCGGATCCAGAGAGAGCGGGAACGGAAGCAACAGGACTCCAAGATCGCCCAACTCGAGTTCACGATCAACCGCTTCAAGGGCAAGACCGAGAAGATGGCCCGCAAAGCGAAGGTCATGGAAACCAGAGTGGACCGCATCAAGCGAGAACTCGTCGAGGTCGGCAATCGCGGGAAGAACGTCTCGGTGCGGTTCCCCCAACCCGAGCCGTCCGGGCGGACTCCGCTCAAGGCCGAAGGACTGGCGAAATCATACGGGGACAACCTGGTGTTCGTGGACGTGGATGTAGACGTCGATCGTGGCGAGTGCCAGCTGATCATGGGCCTCAACGGGGCAGGAAAGACCACGCTGCTCCGCATACTGGCCGGCGTTGAAACTCCAGACCTCGGCGACGTCACCATCGGTCACAACGCAAGCCTCGGCTATTACGCGCAGGAACACGAGCAGATACACAGCGGCATGTCGGTCCTCGATCATCTGCGCGAAGTGTCGGATCAGCCCGACCGGATGCTCCGCACGATCCTCGGGCACTTTCTCCTGGCCGACAAGATCGAGCAGGATGCCGGAACCCTCTCAGGAGGGGAAAAGACCAAGCTCGCCCTGGCGCAGGTCGTGCTGGCCCGCCCCAACGTGTTGTTGCTCGATGAGCCGACCAACAACCTCGACCCGCAGGCGAAAGAGGCCCTGGTGGGTGCCCTCCATCAGTATCAGGGAACCATCATCCTGGTCAGCCACGACACAGATTTCGTTGCGGAGATGCAGCCCGATCGGGCAATCATGATGCCGGACGGCGATGTGCACTACTTCGACGAGTCACTGTTGGAGCTAGTCGCGCTGGCGTGATGATTTGGGCATACCTGCGCGCTCGGATCTAGCGTTCGGGTTATGCGTCAACGACGGATGATTGTGCTTGCTCTCCTGCTGATAATCGGTTCAAGCTCTTGCGATGGTACCCCGAACCATGCCGGGGCCGGTGATGAGACGGCGTCGGTGAGTGCCGGGCCCGTCAACACTCCCATGCGCAGCCCGGTTGCAGTACTGATCGGGGCAGGGGACGTTGCCACGTCGTCGGGAGATCAAGCAGCGACCGCCGCGATTATCGATCAGTACCCCGAAGCCGTTGTATTCACAACTGGCGACAATGCCTACCCAGACGGAACTGCGGATGATTATTCAAGGCATTTCGACCCATCCTGGGGAGTTCACAAGGATCGCATCAGACCGGCCATCGGGAATCATGATGCACACTCCGAAGGCGCGATGCCCTACTTCTCCTACTTCGGGGCCAACGCCGGCACTCCGGGTGAGGGATGGTATTCGTATGAACTCGGCACCTGGCATGTGATTGTGCTCAATTCAGAGTGCGGGTCGAGCGGTCTGGCTTCCTGTGACGATCAGTTCGAGTGGCTGAGCAGCGACCTGGCCGATCGTACGCAGGAATGCATGTTGGCCTATTGGCACAGACCGGTCTTCAATGCCGGTAGACACGAAGGAGATAGCGATTTCGCCGATGAGTGGGAGATGCTCGACGCAGCTGGTGTCGATGTCGTATTGAACGGGCATGACCACAATTACCAACGGTACGGTCTTCAGGATGCGTCCGGCATGCCGACACCCAACGGAATCCGAGAGTTCGTCGTCGGTACCGGTGGAGCCAAGATCTATGGGCAGGAAACCGACCTAGATAACCTTCAAGCGTTCTATGAGGGCCATGGTGTGCTGAAGTTGGAACTCTTTGAATCCAGTTACTCCTGGGAATTCATTCCTGTTGTCGGACCGTTTGAAGACACTGGAACCGGGTCTTGTGAGGATATCTAGACGTCTCCACGCCGAGTCTCGACTCAGAATCCAGCCACGCCGGGATTGTAAATTGTCTTCATTCGACGTCGTTGGAGCTAGTCGCGCTGGCGTAGCTCCTGAGCGATAGGCAAGGCTCCGGGTTTCCGTGACCCGGTCGCTACCCGGTAGCCGGTCCACAAGAGGATCGCACCGATCAACAGAGCGATGGCGAACCCGGCTGCCTCACCGAGCGCCGTCAGAGAACCGCCGAAGGCCGGTGCCAGTGTGCCCAACACGATCAACAGGTTCCCTGCGGCCAGTATCCGGTTAGAACGCCAGAACTTCACGCTGCTGTAACCGGCCAGTCCGACGATGATCAGGGTCGCGACTCCACCGGCGAAGGCGGCGAATACGCGCGGCCCCGGAACCGAAACGCCGCCGACTTCGATGATGAAGTCGAACAGCTCTTGTCCCTCCGGGATCCCGTCGGTCTCAGTTGCTCCCTTGAGGGGCGCCAGCCACGTTGCCGCGGCACCGAGCACAGACCATATGCCTACGCCGTAGGCGAACCGCCTACCCGCGACGGGGCCGAGCACGAGGAAGACCGAACCGGCGGCCAGGAACGGGATGTTGACTACGGCGCCGAGCCAGTAGAACACGCGGAAGTTCAGTGCGCCCCATCCGAATCCGAGTCCGAGTACCAGCGCCCAGGTGGCGAGGGCGTAGGCGCCCATCGCCAGAGTCCACATGCCGGCGTGGGGTCGGGGGCGGCGGCGCCAGTCGACTCCGAGATCGATGGCGAAGCCGGTTGCGGCCATTGCAGCTAGGAGCGGTACGAGGAAATCCACGCCGCAACCCTAATCCCGTCTGGAGCATCTGCGTTCTCGCGCGACATTCTCCGTCTATCGCGGCGGAATGTCGCGCGAGAACGGCAGGGGATAGCAGACTCAGGCGAGTCGGTCCTTATACTCCGGCGCCGTGACCGAACCAACGACATCTACTGATGGAAATGAACGCATTGCGCGGATACAGAAGCGTGGGCGCCGGCTCATCTTTCTGGGAGTTCTCGTATGGGGGGTATGGCTGATCATCGAGCTGATGGGAGGCGATCCGCATCTCCGGTATTTCCTGCCGTTGCACCTGGGCGGGGTGATCCCCGGTTCGGTCATGTCCCGCTGGGGAGCGATCAGCCGCCTGCTCAATCGAAGACGCTGATCTGGGAGTTTCTCGGCAATACTGTCATCGCCCACGCGCATCAGTATTGCTGAGAAAACTCGTATCCTGGTCGGGATGGACGATCTGGTCGACTACGTGCAAGCCGAGCTGACGGCCGGGGCCGATCCTGTACGGGCGACTCAAATGGCCGCCTATCTCAAGACCGACATGGCGTTCTACGGCGTCCCGATGTCGGGCACACGCGACATCTCCAGGCAGTTGAAGAGTCGATTCGTGCCCGGGACGGCGGCCGAGTACCGAGCGATGGTGGAGACGCTCTGGGCTCTTCCTCATCGAGAGGAGAAATACCTGGCGATCGCGGTCGCTCGCGCCCATCGAGCGTACGTCACTTTCGAACAGGTGGATCTCTATCGACGGCTGATTGTCGAGGGCGCATGGTGGGATTTCGTCGACACCATCGCCTCGAGGTTGATCGGCGACGTTCTCCTGAACGAACGTGAGGAAATGAGTCCGGTTCTCGACCGCTGGGTCGACGACGACGACATGTGGCTCCGTCGCACCGCCATCATCAGTCAGCTCGCCCACAAGGACCGGACCGACGCCGATGCCCTGTTCGACTATTGCCGGCGCCGCGCATTCGAGAAGGAGTTCTTCATCCGCAAAGCGATCGGTTGGGCACTACGTCAGTATGCGAGAACAGATCCGAAGGCCGTCACAGCTTTTCTTCTCGAGCATCGCGCGGAGCTTTCCGGACTCAGTTTCCGGGAGGCCTCGAAGCATTTGGATCTGGGCGGCAGGACCTAGGCCGCATACAACTTGGCCCCCGGGAATACCGGGGGCCAAGCTCTTGCCGGTTGCCTCTTACCCGCTACTCCACGGTCCAGGTACCCTGCGAAGCGATCAGTTTCCCGAGATCGCCCGGGCCGCGTTTCTCGATCACAGCCTCGATCTGGCGGCTCACTTCCCTGTCGTAAACGGGTCGGCTCACATCCCGGAAGACTCCGAGCGGTGTCGGGCCGTCCGGATGAGACGAGAGGCGGCTCAACGCAAACGCCATGCTTGGGTTGATCTGGCGAGAGTCGTGAACGTGGATCTGTGACGGATCCACCGAGGCGGTGTCGACGATCCGCGCAACACCGTTCTCGATGACCACCGCCTTTTCGCTTTCCGGGCCGAAGATGATCGGCTCGCCGTCTTCCATGCGGATCTGGTTGAAGTCACGCTCTTCTTTGCCGGTCAGCGCATTGAACGCCTTGTCGTTGAACACGTTGCAGTTCTGATATATCTCGATGAACGCGGTGCCCTCATGCTCGTGGGCACGTTTCAGGACCTCGATCGTGTGTTTGCGGTCCATATCGAGCGTCCTGGCCACGAAAGACGCATCTGCGCCCAGGGCAAGACTCACAGGGTTGAACGGAAAGTCGATCGAACCCATCGGCGTCGACTTGGTCGTCTTGCCCACCTCAGATGTTGGCGAGTACTGACCCTTGGTCAATCCGTAGATCTGGTTGTTGAACAGCAGGATCTTCAGGTTGACGTTCCGGCGCAAAGCGTGGATCAGATGATTGCCGCCGATCGAGAGAGCATCACCGTCTCCGGTGACGACCCACACCGACAGATCCGGATTGGCCGTGGCGACGCCGCTGGCGATCGCCGGAGCCCGACCGTGAATCGAATGCATGCCGTAGGTGTTCATGTAATACGGGAACCGTGACGAACAGCCGATACCGGAGATGAACACGACGTTCTCCCTGGCGACGCCCATCTCGGCCATGTAGGACTGAACCGAGGCGAGGATCGTGTAGTCGCCGCAACCCGGACACCATTTGACTTCCTGGTCCGATTGGAAATCGGCTCGTTTGTAGTTGAGGGTTGTCATGATTCGATGATCTCCAGGATCTTCTTCTCGACTTCAGAAACCTTGAACGGCTCGGCGGACACCTTGTTGAATCCGATGGCCGGTACCAGGTACTCGGCCCGGACGAGATGACGAAGCTGACCCATGTTCAACTCCGGGATGAGGACCTTCTCGAAACGGTGGATGACTTCGCCCAGGTTGGCCGGGAAGGGGTTGAGATGGCGCAGATGCGCCGTCGCCACAGGTACGCCTCGCTTCAAGAGCCTGCGCGCTGCTCCCTGAATCACGCCGTACGTGGATCCCCATCCGAGTACCAGTAGCTTGGCATCGGGGTCGCCGTCGGTCACGACCGGGTCCACGTCGTTGGCGATGTTGGCGATCTTCCACGCTCTCGTGTCGATCATCAACTGGTGGTTGCCGGGATCGTATGAGACGTTCCCCGTCACTTCCTGCTTCTCGAGGCCGCCGATGCGGTGCTCGAGGCCCGGAGTGCCGGGTACCGCCCAGTCCCTGGCGAAGGTTTGTGGATCGCGCAGGTAGGGGAGGTATTCATCGCCGGCATTCGGTCCGGTGAGGAACGGCTTGCTGATATCTGGAAGCTTCGAAACGTCCGGCAGGTTCCATGGTTCCGATCCGGTGGCGATCGAGTTGTCGGAGAGCACGATGACCGGAGTCATGTACTTGAGTGCGATGCGAGCCGCCTCGATCGTGATGTCGAAAGCATCCGACGGCGATCTGGCAGCCAGTACCGGCATCGGTGCCTCGCCGTGGCGTCCGAAGATCGAGAACAGCAGGTCGGCCTGTTCGGGTTTGGTCGGCAGTCCGGTGGACGGACCGCCCCGCTGAACGTCGATGATGATCAGCGGCAACTCTGTCATCAGGGCGAGGCTGATCGTTTCGCTCTTCAGTGCCAGGCCGGGGCCACTCGTTCCGGTGAACGCCAGATGGCCGGTGAAGGCTGCACCCACCGCCGCGCCGATGCCGGCGATCTCGTCTTCTGCCTGGAAAGTCTTGACCCCGAAGTTCTTGTGGCGGGACAACTCGTGGAGTATGTCGGAAGCCGGCGTGATCGGGTACGTTCCGTAGAAGATCGGCAGCTTGGCCGCGTGGCCGGCGGCGATCACTCCCCACGCCATGGCGGTGTTGCCGGTCACGTTCGTGTAGGTGCCCGGTTCCAGCTTGGCCGGCTTCACGGTGTATGTAGTGCGGGCGGCGTCGGTTGTGAGGCCGAAGTTCCAGCCGGCCTTCAACGCGGCCATGTTGGCGTTGAGCACTTCGGGCCGTTTCCCGAACTTCCTCTCGAGCCATTCAGTTGTGGTGTCCAGCGGTCGGTTGAACAGCCAGGCCATGAGCCCCAGTGCGAAGAAGTTCTTCGAGCGAAGGACTTCGCGCCCGGTCACCCCTGTTTCCTTCACGGCCTCTTTGGTGAGGGTCTCCATGGGGGCGGAGATGATCCTGTAGCTGTCGAGGCTTCCGTCCTCCAGCGGGTTCTTGTCGTATCCGGCCCTATGGAGGTTGCGCTCTATGAACGCCTCGGAGTTGACCACGATCGTGCCGTTCGGCCGGACGTCCTTCAGGTTCGACTTCAAACCCGCCGGGTTCATCGCCACCAGCACATCCGGTTCGTCACCGGGCGTGAGGATGTCGAAGTCGGCGATCTGAACCTGGAAAGTAGATACGCCGGCCAGGGTGCCGGCCGGTGCGCGGATCTCTGCAGGGAAGCTCGGGAAGGTCGCCAGGTCGTTTCCGAATGCCGCCGAGGCGTCCGTGAACCTGGTTCCGGCCAGCTGCATGCCGTCACCGGAGTCTCCGGCAAATCGGATGATGACCTTGTCGAGTTCCTGGAGGTCTGCGGAACTCTCGTTGACGGGGAGGGTGGCAGTCTCTTCTGACACCGACATCACTTCCTTTTATCGGCTATCCGACTCCCGCCGCCCTGGGGCAGGCCGGGTCGGTGTGTAATTGAAATTCATCTTTGTTTTTGTGGATGACCTGGTGGTCGCCCTTGGCGAGCCAGTGTAACCCT
The DNA here is from genome assembly GCA_035471805.1 of Acidimicrobiia bacterium. Classification (NCBI taxonomy): domain Bacteria; kingdom Bacillati; phylum Actinomycetota; class Acidimicrobiia; species Acidimicrobiia bacterium. Next base: position 70,312 of record DATIPS010000033.1, read on the forward strand.
CCCTGCGGGGGAACCTGAGTCCATCGGTCGGTGCCGGGGAGTCGGAGGTCCCTCTCCGGCCCCCTGCGGTTCCGCCGGGGTATGGGTCCGGAAGAAGGGCACTGATTCGCAGCTGTTATGGGGCCAAATAACGAGCGGTGATAGAGCTACCTACCTTACGGTAAGTTGCCGTTCCGGCCGGGTACTTGTCCTCTATGCGGTTCGCTGCGGCAGGAGGATGATTGGGGTGTTGACAACCGGACCGCTCAAGAAGCCGTCGGGGTGACCCGACCAAGGTTTCCGGGGTGAGGTGGGCTGCGTACGACGACGGTACGCCATCCCTCGATGTGTCGAGGTTCCTCCCCGTTTCGGGCTCCGCGTCATGCGAAGCCTGTGCCGCATTGGACGCACCCGCCTCACCGCCGGTCAGGCCCGGTTGTCATCTCGCGTCCGGAGGGGTTTCCACTCTGCTCAGTCCGGAGGCTTCAAGGTATGCGCCGAACTCGAGGAGGCGATGCTCCATCCACCACGGAGCAACTATCTGGACTGCGGGCGAGGGAGATCCTCCGACCGCCAGGGGGGCCACGAGGGCCGGCAATCCTGCGTGGTTGATTGGCGCCGAGAACCATGAGAGCGCCGTCCGGTAGTTGACCCGGCCAGGCCCGATGTCGACCGTGTCTTCTCCGATGACCTTCTTCGTGGTACCCGTGGCCGGCGTGATGATGAAGTCGATGCGTCCGAAGGCTCGCTGGGCGGATTGGCGGAGTTCGGCCCGCCAGCGGAGGCCGGCGAGGTATTCGTCGAGGGTGATCTGATCGGCCCGCACCATCCTGCGTTCCACTTCCGGTCCGTATTCGCGGCCGGACTCCCGGAACGACCGGTGAACCGCTGCCACCTCTCCGTATGCAGAAGCCAGCAGGTGATCGGAGGAAGCGGCTTCGGCCAGGTCGATCGACTCGATTCGAGCCCCGGCGCGGGAGAGCGAGTCGCAGAGCGAGTGGAAAGCCACCGCAACATCATCGGAAACCGGGCCTGCCTCGATCCAGGCCCGCGGCACCCCGATTCTCAGGTCGGTTGGATCTGCTGCCGCTCCGACAGGGTGAACGGGGTGGAATGTCGACCAGGGATCCGCGGGATCTCCGCCCGCCATGAGTGAGTAGAGAAGGGCGGCCCCTCCGACCGAGCGCGTGATCGGGCCGACGGTGTCGAGCGAGGGAGCGAGCGGGAAGACGCCGGAGATCGGGATACGTCCGTGCGTCACCTTCAGGCCGATCACCCCGCACAGCGCGGCGGGTACACGTACCGATCCTCCGGTGTCTGTGCCGAGGCCGGCTGCGGCAAGGCCGGCCGAGACCGCCGCGCCGGAACCTCCGGATGAACCGCCCGGGGAGGTGGTCGGGTCCCACGGGTTACGTACCGGCCCGAACCAGTGGTTCTCGCTGGAAAACCCGAAGGCGAACTCGTGCAGGCCGGTGCGCCCGATCGCGACTGCACCTGCCTCTTCCAGGCGTCGAACCGCGCTGGCTGTTCGATCCGGGACTCTTCGATAGAACGACGAACCGGCCGTGTTGAGCAGTCCGGCCTGGTCGATGAGGTCTTTCACGGCAATGGGAACCCCGGCCAGCGGGCCCGGGTCATCTCCGGCCCTGATCTTCCGGTCGATCGACCCGGCTGCGGCCAGTGCGCCCTCGTGGTCGACGAGCGTGAACGCGTTCAGGTTCGACGTTTCGATGCGTTCTAGGTGATCGACGATCGTCTCGGTGGCGGTCACCTTCCGGTCGCGGATGGCTGCTGCCAGTTCGCGCAGGTCATTCATCTGCCGTCCATGTGATCGAGCGGTTGTCGGGGAACACGGAGACCCACGGTCTGCCCGGCGGGACGGTCAAGGTTCCCCCGTATTCATCCTGCAGAGCAAAAGGCTCCTCGATGGCTTCCCTGCTCCAGGTCCCTTCGCGAAGTGCTCCGCCGGCAAAGACTAGGGCGCGGCCCGTGCCGACGGTGTCCATCGCCGGCACCGAGCTTCCTGCTCCGGACGGCGATGCCGTGTAGCGCCTGGCGAACAGGACGATGAGAGTGTCCGCGCTCAACTGCTCGGGATCACCATCACGCCGGATCCACTGCTGGGGTTCGCCGCCCGTGTACCGGACGTATTGCGCTCCGGTCCATTCCCAGCTCACTTGCAGCCCCGGCGACCAGTCGAAACTGATCGAGGTGGCCCGTTCGCCGGGTTCATCGCTCCACGGTCCCCATGCGAACAGATCGGGAGGCGGACCGTCTGGGTAGCCGCGTTCGTCCGCATACTCGCGCAGTGCGGCGGTGTCGACGTAGAGGTTGTGAGGGGCAAACCGGCTGGAGATCCGGTAGGTGGCCGGCCGTACTTCACCGATGAGCGAGACGCCGGCCGAGACGATCCGTTTGATCACCCAGTCCTGTGCGCCGCTGATCGTGAAGGTCGCTCCCAATGGTTTCAGGAGGGTCGGGTCCGTCGGGCGGCCAGAGCGCATTGGACCCAGGTAGTCGGAGTCGCTCTGGTGGAAGAGCGCGATGAAGCGCGTCAGGCCGGCTTCGACGAGGAGTTCGTACACGGCGTCGGCATCTTGTATCCCGGATTGCGGGCGAGCGTTCCAGTGATTGTCGATCTTGACCGCGAGAACACGTCGATCGACCAGCGACGGATCGTCCACGGGCAACCCGTTCAGCGGCGCGACGGGTTCCGGCGGCACGGTTGTAGTAGTGGTCGAAGTCGACGTGGTGGTCGGAGCGAGAGTCGTCGTCGTGGTCGCCGGCGTAGTCGGTGCCGGTGAAGGGGCGGCGAGGACCGTGGGGGTCGACTCGGGGGAGGAGCATGCAGCGATCATCGCGATCGCTGCGATCGTCAGCAATGGTCGTCGAAGCACGGGCGGGAGTGTAACCGTGTTGCCCCGACCCCGATCTACGGCCGTTTGATCCGACCGGATCGCCTCGGGGGCCAGTATCGGAAGACGACTACCGGTGCGCGTCGGCCCACATCGACCGGCCCGATGGTGCGGCTGTCGTCGCTCGACCGGTGGCGGGCGTCTCCCAGGACGAATACGTGCCCTTCGGGGACTCTCCATGATCCGTCGGGGCGGGTGTCGCCGGCGGTCCAGGGCTCGTCGAACTCCGTTCCGTCCACCGACACCGTCCCGCTCCGTACCTCGACCGTCTGGCCTCCACAGCCGATCACCCGCTTGATCAGGTGGAACCCGGGGCGTGCCGGATGCTCGAACACGATCACGTCGCCCCGTCTCGGAGGCTTCATCATCGTCACTACGTAGTCACCGTCCAGGAAGAGAGGGCTCATCGATTTTTCCGAGACGGTGAATCGCCGCAGCAACATTGGATGCTCCAGGGTGCCGATATCCGGCGGTCGAGTGTATCGTCAGATTACGAACCCAAACACCGGGAGGTACTCCGTGGGTCTGTTCAAGCCGAGCACAACGGCATACGCACACTGCGATCTCTACTGTGGTGTCTACGACCCCGCCCAGGCGAAGATCGAGGCGATGTCGGTCCTCAAAGTGGCGGAGAAGTATCAGGCTTCCGATGATCCGGTCTTTCGCGACCGTGCGGTCTTCATCAAGGAAGAGCGCGCCGAAGAGGTGAAGCATCACCTGATGGTGTTGTGGGCCGATTTCTTCTCAGCCGACCACCGTGCGGAATTCCCGCAACTCGACGACCTGTTCTGGCAGGCGATCCATCAAGCAGGCGAAGCGAAGAAGAGCATGGATCCCGAAGCCGGCAGGAAGCTCATCAGTCTCATCGACGCGATCGCGGTGATCTTCTGGAGCACCGAAAAGGCCAAGGGCATGGGGGTGTATCCGCCGGCCTAGCCATCACGGATCAGATCATGGAGGTTGGGCCCCGATGGGGCCCAATTTTCATGCAAGATCCCGCTTTCTGAGCAGCAGCGTCGTCAGGCATACCGACACGACGAACGCCACCAGCACTTTGGCCAGTGCACCGCCGACGCCCGGCACGAGGTTTCCGAGCGTCTCGAGTGTCCCATCCGGTATCCCTTCAGCAATGTCCGCGTAACCGCTGAAGGCGGTGATCCACACCGAAGAGGGTGCCAGCGCCGACAGCGCCCGGCCGAGGATCCCTTCCCACACGAAGATGTAGGCCAGTCCGGCCAGCGTTGCCCGGCTGAATAACAGGCCGAGAGGCACGAAGACCGCCGAATAGCCGAGGGCCTCGATGACGAGCGCGGCAAGAGGGGCCAGTCCCAGACTCGCATCGCCGATCGTGATGATTGCCATCAACCAGGTGACTGCCAATCCCATGCCCGCCAGCAGGAGGGTTGCGGCTGTGGCGGCAGTCGATACCGAGGCGGCGATGATCCACCTCGGAACCGGCTTCACGACTATGTAGGAAAGCGTCGAGGCACGGAGTTCCTCACCGAAGGCCGAGGAGGCGTTCAGCAGAGCCGCGACCGCCAGGCCGACCATCAGATACAGGCCGACGTTCAGGTCATGGAATAGTCCCAGCAAGTCGTCCTCGTCCACCGAAGCCGAGGCAATCGCCAGAACGATGCCCGGCAGGGCCGTGAAGAGGACCAGGCCGATGGCCCGCTTTCTCTGCACCAGTTGCCGGAAACTGAGCCGGAAGATCCAACGGGCGGCGATCATCGCGGTTTCACCAGGTAGCGGAAGACGCTCTCCAGCGAAGTGTCCTCGGGGTCCACCCGGGTCAGGCGAGCTCCCAGGTCCCGGCACAGGGCAGGGAGTCGGTGCCCGAGGGCAACCGGGTCCCGCACCTCAACGTGGATGGTGTCGTCGATGAGCCTGACTCCCTCGACCCAGTCCTGGATGAGGAGTGCCGCTGCGACCTTTCGCGGGACATCCGTGTCTATCCGGATGCGACGCGGTATGTCCGTCATCGCGGTGCGAAGGTCGGCCACCGAACCCGCTGCAGCCAAGCGTCCATCGACCATTGCAATGACCCGATCGGCCATTCGCTCGACCTCGTGCAACACGTGAGACGAGACGATGACCGTGTGTCCCCGCTCGGCGAGATCGCTGAAGAGTCCTATCAGGTGGGCGCGCTGCAGGGGGTCGGTCCCGTTGAGCGGTTCGTCCAGAAACAGGACGGTCGGGTCGTGAGCCAGCGCCGCCGCCACCTTGGCGCGCTGGCGCATGCCTTTGCTGAACGTTCCCACCTTGCGATTCGCGACATCGGTGAGCCCGACCGTCTCGAGTGCCCGGTCGGCGGCTCTGGCCGGCTCCGGGATTCCGAACAGGGCGGCGTTGAAGGTGACGAACTCCCTGGCGCTGAACACCTCGTAGACGGCCTCGTCTTCGTGGACGAACCCGACCCGCTTGAACACATCAGGTTGACCGCGCGGGCTTTCTCCGAGCAGGGTGATTCGACCTTCCGAGGGGGTCAGCAGTCCGACCATCATCCTGAGGAAGGTGGTCTTGCCCGCTCCGTTCGGGCCGAGCAGCCCGGTTACCCCGGGTCCGAATGAGCAGGACAGCTCGGAGACGGCGACCTTCTGTCCGAACCACTTCGAGACGTCGTTCACCTCGACGGTGGCTTCGGAAGCGAAGCGGGCATCGGTCACGGCAGCCTCCGGTACCTGGCCCACACCACGGTGGTAGCGATGAGCGCGACGGCAACGGTGGCCGGAACTGCGAACCACTGCTCGAATCCGGATCGCTCGATGAGGTAGTCGACCGTGTCGATGTCGAAGATCCAGTCTCTGATCACCCGGGGGTACTCCTCGACTGCCAGGAAGGCGGCGTACTTGGCCCCGGCTGCGTCCAGCTGGGTCAACAGCTCGCCGACTCCGTTGAGTATGAACATGCCGCCGAAGAATGCTCCGGCGGCGAACCCCTCGCGTGGTATCAGTGCAGCAGCAGTGAGCGCCAATGCCGCGTGCGCCGTGAAATAGGCGAGGGCAACGACCGGCACCTTCCACAGGATGTCGAGGTTGGCTCCCATGTACGAGAGGAAGCCTTCAGTCGAGACCACGCTCAGGCCGAGGTGCATGAGGATCTGCGGAACCATGTAGAACGACAGAACCAGAATCGCCAGGGCGCCGATCTTGGCGGAGAGATAGTCGACCATTCGCAGCGGGCGGGACAGATAGATGTTCAGCACCCCCTCGACCCGGTCCGGAACCAGGAGAGACGGCGCGGCAAACGCGATGAACAAGATGGCGATACCGGAGTTCAGGTCGAAGTACTCGCCGTAGCCCGGGAGATCGGGAGCCGACGGTCCCAGCGCCACTCCAGCCACCCAGTGCAGGCCGACGAATATGAAGGCGATGGCGGCGCTGATGGCGATCAGCGCCCAGGGGAACAGCTTCCGGCGGGCCTTGCGACGGAGCCCCAGGACGCGGCGGAACCCTTCCTTGACGATGGCGCGCATAGCGCCGCGCCTGCCGAGACGTTCCTCGTCGTAGGAGCGGTACCCGCGGTCGACGATGACGGCACGGCTGTTCACGAAGGATCCTCCTCGGCGGGCAGGAAGAAAGCCTCCTCCAGGGAGGTGGAAGCGACGCCCATGCGCACGATTCCGGATCCGGTGGCTACCAGACCGTCCCGCACCAGATCAAACGTGTCGCCGTCGGTATGGCCGACCTCCAGAACCTGTCCCTGAGCGGTCACGGATGCTCCCCGGTCGGACAGCCAGGCGACCAGACCGGCCGCGTCGCCGAGGACCTCCAGGGTGATTGAATCCCGTGCCTCTAGTTTGCCGAGCGGTCCGGCGCGCAACACCTTCCCGGCATCGAGCATCACCACCCAGTCGCAGGTGTCTTCGATGTCTCCGATGATGTGCGATGAGAACAGCACGCTTATCCCGAACTCTCCGAGCCGGTTGATGAGGCTCAGCATGTCCTCGCGGCCTTCGGGATCGAGCCCCGAGGCCGGCTCGTCGAGCAGTACGAGATCCGGGTCGTGGACGATGGCTTGCGCGAGCTTGACCCTCTGCACCATTCCCGTCGAGAAGTCGCCCAGGAACCGGAATCGCTCCTCGTGCAGGCCGACGAGGAACAGGATCTCGGAAGCGCGACGGCGGGCGGCCCGGACGGGAAGGCCCGCCAGCTCGGCGGCATAGCCGACGAAATCCGCAGCCGTCTGGTCCTTCGGGAGACAAGCGCCTTCCGGCATGTAGCCCACCCGCGAGCGGACCTCGAGCGGTTCCCGGGTCATCGGCATGCCGAGGACTTCGATCGCGCCTTGCTCGGGGTGCAACATGCCGAGCAGGATTCTCAGAAGCGTCGTCTTGCCTGCCCCGTTGGCACCAACGAGTCCGATCCGACCCTCGGGAATTTCGAGAGTCACATCTTCTAGGGCGGTCACTTCGCCGTATCGATGCGTCAGGTGCTCGACCTTGAGCAACGCCATGAAGGTGAAGCTAGTCGCGAGTCGCGAGTCGCGAGTCGCGAGTCGCGACTAGTTGGTCGGGAACCCCAGGTTGACGGTGCTTTTCGCCGGATCCGGCCATCTGCTGGTGACGACCTTGCCCCTGGTGAAGAACCGGAGGCCTTCCGGGCCGTACATGTGAGTGTCCCCAAACAGGGAATCTCCCCAACCACCGAAGGAGAAGTTGGCAACAGGCACCGGAATCGGGACGTTTATTCCCACCATCCCCGCATCGACGTCGAACTGGAACTGCCTGGCAGCTCCACCATCACGCGTGAAGATGGCGGCGCCGTTGCCCCATTTGTTGGCGGCGATCAGGTCTACTGCCTGGCGGTACGAGTCGACGCGCACTATCACCAGAACGGGCCCGAATATCTCATCGCGATAGACGCTCATGTCCGGAGTCACCTTGTCGAGCACCGTCGCACCCAGGAAGAAACCGTCTCCGTCGAACTCCTGCCGGCGACCGTCGACGACGATCTCGGCTCCCTCCGATTCTCCTGCATCGACATACCCGGCAACCCGATCCCGGTGTTCGCGGGTGATCAGCGGTCCCATCTCAGATGCAGGGTCGTTGCCGGGGCCGATTCTGAGCACCTCGGTACGGGCGCGGATTGCTTCCACCAGCGGATCGGCGATGTCTCCGACGGCGGCGACGACCGAGATGGCCATGCAACGTTCACCTGCGGAGCCGAACGCGGCGCTGACGGCCGCGTCGGCCGCCAGGTCCACGTCGGCGTCCGGGAGCACGACCATGTGGTTCTTCGCGCCGGCCAGTGCCTGTACTCGCTTGCCGTTGGAGGTGGCCGTCTCGTGAACGTGGCGGGCGACCGGGGTGGAACCCACGAAGCTGACCGCCTTGATATCGGGATGGTTGAGCAGACGGTCGACGGCCACCTTGTCGCCGTGCACCAGATTGAGCACCCCGGGCGGGAAGCCCGCTTCGTGGAACAACTCAACGATCATTTGGGAGGCGGAAGGATCCTTCTCCGAGGGCTTCAGGATGAAGGTATTCCCGGCGGCGACGGCGTTGGGGAGCATCCACAGAGGAACCATGGCAGGGAAGTTGAACGGTGTGATACCCGCGCAGACACCGAGCGGCTGACGGATGTCGTAGACGTCTATTCCGGTGGAGGCCTGCTCTGTGAAACGTCCGGCGAGCGTTTCGGCGATCCCGCAGGCGTATTCGATGTTCTCGAGCCCGCGGGCGACCTCGCCGACGGCGTCGGCTTCGGTCTTGCCATGCTCGGCAGAGATCGTGGCGGCCAGTTCGGCAGCGTTCCGCTCGACCAGCTCGCGGAACTTGAACATGAGCTTCACTCTGCCCGCCACCGAGGTGGCCCGCCAGCCGGGGAAGGCGGCGGCGGCCGAGGCGACGGCCGCATCTACCTCTTCGACCGAAGCGAGGTCCACCTGAGCTGTCTGCAGGCCCGTGGCGGGATTGAAGACGGGGCCGGTCCGTCCGGAGGTGCTCGGCGTCTGTTTGCCTCCGATGAAGTGATGAATGTGTTCCATATCGTTTCTCCTCTGCGACCTAGGAAAGCTCACCGATGGCACGGATGAGGATATCGGCCGCTTCGTCGATCTCTTCTTCGGTGACCGTCAGCGGGGGAGCGATGCGCAGCACGTTGCCGTACAAGCCTCCCTTACCTATCAGGAGGCCGTCTCGCTTGGTCAGCTCCATGAGCTTCCCGGCCGCACCTCCATCCGGTTGATTGCTGTCGGGATGAACGGTCTCGATGGCCAGCATGAGTCCCTTGCCGCGCAGCTCCGCGATCCACGGTGTGGCGTCGACGACGGGCTGCAGTTGGTCTCGCAAGCGCCGGCCCATCCGCAGGGAGTTGCCCTGGAGGTCGTGATCCAGAATGTACCGAAGGTTGGCGAGGGCACCTGCCGAGGCCATGGGGTTGCCTCCGAAGGTGGAGATCGAGTTGGCGCCGAGGCTGTCCATGATCTCCGCTCTGGCCACCACTCCGCCCATCGCCATGCCGTTGCCGACGCCTTTGGCGAAAGTCAAGATGTCGGGTGTAACGCCGTGGGCCTCGTAGCCCCAGAAGTGTTCGCCGGTCCGACCCCAACCAGTTTGCACCTCGTCGGAGATGAGGAGGATCCCGTACTGGTCGAGGACCTTCTTCATCGGGCCGAAGAAGCCGTCGGGCGGAGTGGCGAAGCCACCGACGCCCTGGATCGGTTCCATTATCAAACAGGCAACGTCGCCAGAGGTCATCATGTCGATCACTTGCTCGAGGTCGTCGACGCACGCTTCGATGAAAGCGTCGTCGTCGAGGTGTCCGAACGGGCTGCGGAGCCGGTAGCCGCCCTGAACGAAGTTTACGTTGAGGCCGGACAGGCTGGTCGGCGACCAGGAGCGATGCGATGTGATTGCGATGTTGGTGAAAGAACGCCCGTGGTAGCTGTTGCGAAGTGCCAGCACCTGATTCGACTTCCGATAGCCGGTGGCGAGCATCAGTGCCGCATCGTTCGCCTCGCTGCCGGAGTTGGTGAAGAAGACTTTGGCATCCGGTATTCCCGACAACTCGGCGATCATCTCGGCGAGTTCGATCATCGGTTCCGATGTGTACAGAGTCGTGGTGTGGAAGACCTTGGCGGCCTGTTCCTGGACCGCCTGGACGATCTCGGGGACCGAGTAGCCGGTCATGGTGGTGAGGATTCCGGCGAAGAAGTCGAGGTAGCGGTTACCTTCGACGTCCCAGACGTGGCGGCCTTCTCCGCGTTCCATGGAAATCGGCTCCTCGTAGTAGAGGGCCAGCCATGAAGGCAATGCTTTTCGATAGCGCTCGTGCAGGTCTTGATTAGAGGTGGGCATGTTCCCTCGATTCTCGCGGTGTTGGTCTGGAGGTCGTTGTCGAATAGTATGTGTCTCAGAGGCGTGATGCAAACGAACGATTGTTCCGAACAAAACAGGATCGAGCTGGTCATCGCAGCTTCGATAGCAGGGTCCGATCGATCCCCGCTCGGTATCGCCCGGGCGGTCGGCCGGCTCGTCTCCGGGGGAGATCTGAAGGCCGCCGATCGTCTGCCGACGGTGCGATCGCTGGCCGGAGCGCTGGGGGTCAGCCCCACATCGGTGGCGGAGGCGTGGTCCATTCTCAGGCAGTCGGGGATGATCGTCACCGACGGTCGCCGGGGAACATTCGTGCGAGTTAGGCCGGACGGAGCCGGCGACGGACGCGTCTGGAAGGTTCCGGTCGAGCCCGGCAGGTATGCGAGCGATCTCAGCACCGGGACGCCGGATCCGGAGCTCCTGCCGCCGCTCGGGGCGATCCTGAGAACCCTCGGTGCCGAGCCGATCGTCACTAGCTATCTCGACCGCCCGGTACTGGAAGAGCTGGAATACGACCTCCTGGAGCGCTGGCCGTTCCGTCCCGAACGTTTGACCGTGGTCAACGGCGCACTGGATGCGCTCGACCGCCTCGTCTCGTCGCTGGTGGGGATGGGTGATCGCGTTGTGGTGGAGAATCCGACGTTCGCCCCGATCGGCGATCTGGTGGAGAGGGCCGGAGCCGAGGTGATCGGTGTGCGGCTCGATGATGAGGGCATCGACGTCGACGATCTGGCCGGCGCCCTGACCCGACGGCCGAGCCTGCTGATCCTGCAACCGCGGGCGCACAATCCGACCGGTGTGAGCATGACCTCGCAGCGGGCCGCCGAACTTGCGCAGTTGCTCGAAGACACCGACACGACGGTCATCGAAGATGATCACTCGGGGGCTGTGGCAGGAGCGGAACTGCACACATTGGGCAGATACCTGCCGGACCGGGTCGTCCACGTCCACAGTTTCTCGAAGGCCTACGGGCCCGACCTGCGTCTGGCCGCGGTGGGCGGAGCAGCTCCGCCGATCGACGACCTCGTGCGGCGCCGCCAGCTCGGTCCATCGTGGAGCAGCCGCCTTCTGCAAGCGATACTCCACCGGCTCCTTACGGATCCGGGTGTGGATGCGGTGCTCACGGCGGCGGCCGCCGCCTACGCCGATCGCCGGAGCCGCCTGACGCGAGCTTTGGACGGGCGCGGGATAGAAGTGGGCGGAGGCTCGGGACTCAATCTCTGGCTGCCGGTTCACGACGAGCAACCGGCGCGGGTGGCGCTTGCCACCCGCGGCATAGGCGCTGCACCGGGCTCACCTTTCCAGATAGGCACGGCAGATGGTCCGCACCTGCGAATCACTACGGCCAGGGTGCGAGACGGTTTCGACGAGCTGGCCGAGCACCTGGCCGAGGCCGCGCTATCCGCCGGGGTGCGTAGCCTGCCTGCCTGACGGGGGAACCGCCGGCACGGGTTACCCTTCCGGCGATGTCCTACTTCCTGCTCACCAACGACGACGGAATCGATTCGCCTGCACTGATCCCGTTCTACCGGGCGCTGGCCGGCATCGCACCCGTCCGTGTCGTCGTTCCCGATCGAGAACGAAGCTGGATCGGGAAGGCAATCACCCGGTTCGACGAGATACACGTGCGCAACATCGTCAAGGAGGGGGTGGAGATCTCCGTCGCCGACGGGTACCCGGCGGACTGCGCCCAGCTCGGAATCCACTCCTTGTTCGGAGAGAGACCGATGATGGTGATCTCCGGGATCAACGTCGGGCTGAACAACGGCCTTGGGTTCTTTCTCTCCAGCGGGACCGTCGGAGCGGCGGCCGAGGGCTGGATCTCCGGGATACCCGCAGTGGCGTTTTCAACCGGTGACGTCCGGGACCACCGCGGTTGGGCCAAAATGGCTTGGTCCGGCGAATCGACACCATTCTGGGAAAAGGCAGCAGGCGTCTCTGTGGACGTGCTGCGTTCGATACTCGACGTGGGCTACCCGGCCGGCGTGGACCTGCTCAACGTCAACTTCGCGGCCGACCTGACCGTCGACGCCCCCCGGCGCATCACCGATATCGCCAAGGTCGGATACGACAACATCTTCCGTGAGGCCTCACCCGGCAGATTCGTTCACGACTTCGCAACCGGTTTGCGAATCGACGGAGACATCGCCGGCACCGACGTCGAGGCACTCGAGAAGGGTTGGGTATCCATCACTCCGGTGCGGCTTGCGCACGGAGCGGTGATCGACGCGGCGACCAGGGCAGCTCTGGAAAAGGGGTAGCCACCAGAAGGTTCTAGGTTCTAGGTTCTAGGTTCTAGGGACCTGCCCCTGCCGATTGGGGGCTCCGGCGTGTGGCCCCGGCTAGTCCTCGAGGGCTTCCGGATCTATCTTGCTGAACAGTGGCGCCGGTGTGCCCAGCTTCGTGCCGGGATGCAGGACTTCGCGCTCCCAGGGTCTCTCGTCCAGCTTTCCTTCCTGGCCGAGCATCTCGTGGAGCCGCTGCGACGTGAACGGCAGGAACGGAGCCAGAATCGTCTTGATCCCGTTGATGGCGCTCATGACCGTATGCAGCGTTGTGGCGGTGCGGACCATGTCCGTTTTGGCAGTGGACCAGGGGGCCGTTTCGTTCAAGTAGGCGTTGGCCAGCGAGGCGGCGGTCATCCCGGCGCGCAGGGCTCCTCGCAACTCGACCTTCTCGAATTCCTCGGCCGCCTCGACGATGGCGGAATCGACCTTGTCCAGCAACTCCCGGTCCGCGTCGTCGAGATCACCCGGGCCGGGGACCGCTCCGCCGAAATGTCTGGTCGTCATGGCGAGAACACGGTTGACCAGGTTGCCCCAGGTGGCGACCAGCTCCTCATTGACCCGGCGAGCGATTTCATCGTCGGACAGGTCGGTGTCGTTGTGCTCGGGAAGCATGGCCGCTATCGCATAGCGGAGTGCATCCGGTTCGAAATGTTCCAGATACCAGTCGAGGGACCGTCCGACACCGCGCGACTTCGATGCCTTGGATCCACCGAATGTGACGTACTGGTTGCCGGGTACGTTGGTGGGCAGGTTGAGGCCGCCGTGGCCCATCAGGAGGGCAGGCCAGTAGACGGCATGGAACGGAATGTTGTCCTTGCCTATGAAGTAATACGTTTCGGCTTCGGGGTTGAGCCACCAATCTTTCCAGGCGTCCGGCGTCCCCTGGAGCTGCGCCCATTCCTGGGGTGCGGAGAAGTAGCCCATCACCGCCTCCCACCATACGTAGATCGACTTGCCCGGGCCCAGGTCGTCCACAGGGAGTGGAATGCCCCAATCGAGGTCGCGGGTGAAGGAGCGATCGTGGAGGCCGTCTTTGACCATGCCGATGGCGAAGTTGACGACATGGGGTCGCCAGTCTTCCCGGGATCGGAGCCAGTCGAGCAGCGGTCCCTGGAACGCGCTCAGTTTCCAGTAGTAGTGCTCGGTGTCCCGCTCGACAGGAGTCGTTCCGGACAGTTTCGATCGCGGATCGACCAGTTCGTGGGGGTCGAGGGTGCGGCCGCAGTTGTCACACTGGTCTCCGCGCGCCTCGGTGGACCCGCAGTGAGGGCAGGTGCCCTCGACGTACCGGTCGGGGAGGAAGCGTTGCTGCTCCTCGTCGAAGAACTGGCTCGTCGTGTGCTTGTAGAGGTAGCCGTTCTCGAGCAGTTTCATGAAGAACCCCTGTGCAACCCGCTTGTGGTTCTCGGTGCCCGTGGTAGTGAACAGATCGAAATTGATCCCGAGTCGCTGCCAGTAGTCGAGGAAGCGCGGGTGATACCGATCGACGATTTCCTGCGGCGTTACGCCCTCCTCGTCGGCTTTGACGGTTATCGGGGTGCCGTGCACGTCGCTGCCGGAGACCATCAGAACCTTGCTGCCGGCCATGCGGTGGTAGCGGGCGAAGATGTCCGGAGGGAGGTAGGCGCCGGCAACATGCCCGAGATGCAAAGATCCCGTAGCGTAGGGCCAGCCAACGGCGACGAGGACGTGGCGATCGGTCATGCCCGGGAGGGTAACAAGAGAAGTCGTGGGTTGTGGGTTCTGGGCTCCGGGCATCGGGGTTCAGGTCACTCGGCTCACGAACCGGCCGCCGATCCGGGACCCGGCGCCTCGGCCGTCACGTCGTCCTCCGAAAAGCGAACGATCTCCCACTCGCCGTCGAAACTGCCTGAGATTTCGAGCCTCCCGCCGTCGATGTCCGTCGCGAACGCGAAGCAACGGATCGTGCGGAGGTCGTCCTCCCACTCCAGCACCGACGGGGGGGTGGCATGAACGGAGACACGGGCGCCGTTGGCGGTGAGCGTCGGGGCGAACTCGTCCACCAGGGCCGCGCACACAGGCAGTTGTGATTCGAACAGGGCCGTCGCTCCGGGGTAGGGAGTCCCGGCAGGCGTCGGATCTTCGGCACGGCCGATGAACTGGAATGTGTGAGTCAACCGGCAATCCACGGGATCGGAGTTCAGCGAGTTGACGTAGCAATCGCCGGGCGTCCGATCGATCAGGCTTGCGGCCCCGATTCCTTCGAGCGTGCCCGTGATGCGTGTTGCACCACCGAGTTGGTCGGACAACTCAACAACGCAAGCCGTGTACCTGTCGCCCTCGTCCCACTCGGCGGAATCCGGCAGATAGCGGATCGCAGACACCCGCGAGTCCGGCCAGTCCACCCCGACGTAGTCGCGATATGCGGATCCACATGAGCGTTCGACCTCGGTGGAGAAGGCTTCTCCCGGGAAGTCGTCTTCGAGCCCGTATTGCGTGGTAGTCGAGAAGATCACTTCGTGGGTGTGTGCTCCGGAACACGGGACCAGGCGGGCCTTCCCATAGGGTGCATACGGCATCGCGGTGTCCTCGCCGGTGCCAAACCACAGGCAGTCGCCTGCCTGCCAAAGGTAGGGCAGGGGAGCGCCCCGGATGGTGGATTCCATGGCCCGCTCGGCCGGCACCTCGGCTCCGACGGTCGCATAGAGGTGCGTGTTCGAGGCCCACAGGTACCACCAGTTGCCACCGACAAAGACTCTGTAGGCGAGGGTCCCCTCGATCGGAACCTCTTCGAGGCCGGCGAAGGGGCCGGCGATCGCACCGGCGAGGCCGGGAGCGAGGAACGGGTCGCCGCTCAGGGAGACGGCCGGACTCATGGAGAGCCCGATAACCGTAGAGCCTCCATCTTCAGTCTGAAGGCCGGTGTAGCTGACGCCTTCGATGGCCGTGCCGATGATCGATCTCAGTCGCAAGTCGATCTCATCCATCTCGGACTCGAGAACATCGATTGAACTGAACCCGGTGATCTCTCCCCACCCCTGTTCGGCGATTTCGACCGGGTCCGGAAGGCCCGGATCAGCCGGTGCATCGATAGTTGTAGTTGTAGTTGTCGTTTCGGACGACGGCTCCGTCGTGGCCGGTGCCGGAGATGCCGTCGAGGTGGTCGTGACCGCCGGTCCGGCCTGTGAAGTCGTGCAGGCGACCGCCGCGAGCGACAGGGCGAGGACCAGGAACAACAGGCGGGGCATCCGGCAACGATAGTGCCGGGTGGAACTTGCCAGAGGTCGGTGGCCAATTGCCGACCGGCCGGCGATCGGGGTCGTAATCTCCTGACCCGATGCTCGAACTACTCGGACTGTCCAAACGATTTGGGGAAATCACCGCGCTCGACGGATGCAGCTTCTCGGTGGCGCCCGGTCGGATGCTCGGTTTTCTCGGGCCGAATGGGGCCGGCAAGACGACGGCGATGCGCTCGGTTTTCGGTCTGGTTGCTCTCGACGCCGGCAGGGTCACCTGGGGTGGTGCTCCCATCGATGAGGCGACCAGGCGGACCTTCGGCTACATGCCCGAGCAGCGCGGGCTGTATCCCCGCATGAAGGTCCGGGATCAGCTCGTCTATCTGGGCGAGTTGCACGGGATGCGGGTAAGAGCTGCGCTCGAGGCGGCGGATCGCTGGCTGGACGAGTTCGGACTCCTGGATCGGGCAGAGGACCGGCTCGAACAGCTTTCGCACGGCAACCAGCAGAGGATTCAGCTGGCGGCAGCACTCATCTTCGATCCCGAGCTTCTCGTCCTGGACGAGCCGTTCAGCGGACTCGACCCGATCGGCGTGAACAGCCTCGGCGAGACCCTCAAGCGGCAGGCCGCCGCGGGCAAGACGGTCGTGTTCTCCAGCCATCAGCTCGACCTCGTCGAGGATCTTTGCGAAGACGTGGCCATCATCGATTCCGGCAAGGTGGTGCTCACGGGACGGGTGGCAGAGATCAAGGAGCGGGCGGCGCATCGCAGGGTGGAGGTGCATGTGTCCGGGAGCGACGGATCCTGGCTTCCGGATTACCCGGACATCGTGTCGAGTTCGGTGCAGGGGGAGAGGGTGGTTCTGGTCGTCGAACGCTCGTTCCCGATCGACGAGCTCCTGGTGGCGGCGGCCGGGGCCGGGCAAGTGACCCATGTCGAGTTCGAAGCGCCGAGCCTCTCCGAGGTGTTTCTCGAGGCGGTGCGGCGATGACGGGTTTCCGCGCTTCCTGGCTGGTGGCCAGGCGGGAACTGCGGGAGCGGTCGAAGGGCCGCACCTACAGGATCACGACGCTGATACTGATGGTCGTCGTCGTGGCGGCGATCGTATTGCCCGCGGTCATCGACGGAGACGACGGTGTGACCTACGACCTGGGGGTGGTGGGGACGATCGATTCCGACTACCTGCCGACGCTCGAAGTACTGGCCGGCGCCGTCGAGGTGGAGATATCGATCACAGAGTTCTCGTCGGTGGTGGAAGGCGAGTCGGCCGTTTCCGATGGGGAGATCGACGGCCTTCTCGTTGACGGCCGTCAGGTGGTGGTGCGCGAGGCCGGCAGTTCCGTTTTCTACGTGTCGGGTGGCGCCGGGTTGGTCGGTTTGCTGAGCGGGGCGGCACAGACGCTCGAGTTGCAGGAGATCGTTGTGGAGGCGGGTGTGTCTGCCGAGGAACTGGCCACCACCCTGACCGGCGAGCCGATCGAAGTGAGAGGCCTCGAGCCCGAGGATCCCAACCGGCTCGCGAATGAGATCGCCAGCGTTGCTTCCCTGTTCCTGCTGTATTTCGCCATCCTGAGTTACGGAGCCTGGACCCTCAACGGCGTGATCGAGGAGAAGTCGAACCGGATCGTTGAAGTCCTGATGTCGGCGTTGCGGCCGCATCATCTGCTTGCAGGCAAGGTGGCCGGTATCGGGCTCCTCGGCCTTCTACAGCTGGCCCTGGTGTCCGGGTCGGCGCTAGTCGCTGCCCTGGCGGTGGACTTGTTCGACCTTCCGCAGCTGACTCTCTCGGTACTGGGATCGCTCATCCTGTGGTTCGTTCTCGGGTTCAGTTTCTACGCGGTCGCCTATGCGGGCCTCGGTGCGCTGGTGTCCAGGATGGAAGATGCGCAGAGCGTCGCGACACCGCTGACCCTGGTGGGCGTCGTCGGGTACATCCTGGCGTTCCAGACGCTCGAGCATCCGGATGGGCTGCTGGCGACGATCACCACGTTCATCCCGGCCACTGCGCCGTTCGTCGTGCCGATCAGGACTGTGCAATCCGCGATTTCCTGGTGGGAACTGATCGCCGCGGTCGTGATGATGGGGGCGGCCATCTACGGAATGATCCGGCTGGCAGGACGCCTGTATGTCGGAGGCATTCTGCACATCGGGCAACGGATGAAGGTTCGCGAAGCCTGGCGCTCGGCGGAGTGAATTTTCTCAGCAATGCTGTGGCGCGTGGGGAGCAACAGTATTGCTGAGAATCTGGTTTCTGTTGACAGGGTGGGTCAACGGCCCTACGATATTTGCATAATGACGCAAACAAACAAGAGTGTGGCTGCCGGATGCTGTGATGAGCTCAGCGTCCTGGTGCAGCCGGAGCTTTTCAAGGCGCTGAGCGACCCCAATAGGCTCGTCTTGCTCACCACCCTGTCCGAGCGGATGCAGCCGAGCACCGTGTCCGAGGCTGCCGAGTGCTGTTCCGTCGACATGTCGGTGGTCTCGCGGCACCTGGCCACTATGCGCAACGCCGGGCTAGTCACCTCCGAAAAACGGGGGCGGGAGGTCTACTACTCCGTTCCCCGCCAGGTTCTCGCCGACCAGCTCAGGGCTATGGCTGACGCGCTCGAATCCTGTTGTTCAACCGAAGAGGAGTCCCAAAATGACTGACGTGAAGCTGACTCGCAAGCAGGTGTCGGAGGCATACGCGGCGGCGATCGAAGCGGAGAGTTGCTGCGGGAGTCCTGCACCGAAAGGTGTGGCAGCCAAGTTGGCGGGATACGACGAGGCCCTACTTCGCGAACTGCCGGCGGATGCAGTCGTGAACTCTTTCGGTTGCGGGAACCCCGTTGCCTTTGCCGGGATCGGTGAAGGCGACGTTGTGCTTGATCTGGGCTCGGGAGCGGGGATCGACCTCCTGCTCGCCGCCAAGAAGGTCGGTCCGAATGGTTCGGTGATCGGAATCGACATGACGGATGAAATGATCGTCAGGGCCCGGGAAAACATCGCGGCAGCCGGGTTGAGCAACGTCGAAGTGCGGAAGGGAATCATCGAGGATCTGCCGGTGGCGGATGCGTCGGTGGACTGGGTGATCTCCAACTGCGTGATCAACCTCTCTCCGGAAAAGGACAAGGTCTTTGCGGAGATTGCGAGGGTCTTGAAGCCCGGCGGTCGCATCTCCGTGTCGGACGTCGTCGCCGAGGATTTGCCGGACTGGGTAAGAGCCGACACCGCTCTCTACAGCTCGTGCATCGGAGGAGCGATCAGCGAATCTGACTATGTCCGGGGTTTGCGAGCCGTGGGACTGGTTGACGTGGGTGTGGAGGAGCGGATGCCCTATGACTCGAATCAGATGGAGGAGCTGCTGGTCTCTGACATCGCCGACGCCTCGTCTTCGAGTTGCTGCAACCCCGCTTCTGTGGGGATACGCGACATTGCGGAAGCGGTCTCCGGCAAGGTCTGGAGCGCCAGGGTCACAGCCACCAAGCCCTGACATTTTCTCAGCAATGCCGGCGTTCTATACGCGCATCAGTATTGCTGAGAAACCCGGGTGGTTCAGGGGCGGCGGCGTTTCCAGCGGCGATAGAGGTCCACCCATAGCGGATCTATGACATCTTCGGGTGGTGATGGATCAGCGGCCGCCTCGGTCCCGGACCGCTCGCGAAGTTCCGCCAGGCGCTCGCGGAGGAACTGAACTTCCGTCTCCGCTCTGGCCGCTCGCTCCCGGGCGTCGGCCAGTTGCTGGCCTGCCTCGTGGAGGTTGCCCAACTGATTGAGCATCTTGTTCCACGCATCGAGAGGAACGAGCATCGTCCCCTCCGGGATGTCGCGGGCTGCGCGGTCCTCGTCGTCGGCCTCCTCGATCGCGATCTCCGTCCGGGCAGTCGAGACGTCGTCTCGGGTCCCGTCGGGTTCATCCTGTGGCTCGAACTCGGCGGCTTCGGCGCCTTCCGCTGGTGGCGAGTCGCCAATCGCGGCGTCCCGGACTTCCTCGGCCGCTCGATCCGCTGCTACTTCCTCGCTTGCCGCTCTGTCTTCGGTGAGGTCCCGGCTTCCGGAGGGACTCGGATCTGCCGGAGAGCCGGCAGGGCGCGCAACACCTCTCACGACCCTCTTGTGCTGCCGTCCGAGATGCTCGGCCCAGGCGAGCACCTCGGACAGCTCCACATACCGCCGGTCGCCGGACTCATCCATCTCGAATCTGGAGTCGATTCGCCCTTTTCTCGCCCAGTTGCGGATGGTCGAGCCCGGGATGCCGGTCAGCTCCTCAGCTTCTCGCAAGTCGACCCACCTTTCGCCGTCGAGTTCGTCGGCCGACGGTGGCTGCGGCTGGTTCGGTCGCATCTGCTGGCTGGGAACCGGACGTCTGGAGTCTGTCATCGGCGCCAGGATACGCCCGGAGGAAGGTCCTAGCCAGATTCCCGTGATCAAGCTCCGCCGAGGTCCGGCCGGGGGCTCCGGCAAAACCCGTGCAGGCGGGGCCCTCGTCCGTGCGGCTGCCCTTCGGAGACGTTGTCGTACTTCGGCGCGTTGGATCCCTAGGATTCGTCCGACATGCCCGACGCAGCTGAGATTCGAGAGATCGTGAGTCGCATCGTCGACGGCCTCATGCCGGACGACGCGGCTTCGCCCATCTCGACGCCGGGCGAAAGCCCGGTCATCGCCATCGGAGCCGACCACGGGGGCTATCCGCTCAAGGAACGGCTGGGTTTTCGCCTCAAAGAGGCCGGATATCAGGTAATCGATTGCGGCACCGGTTCCACCGACTCGGTCGACTACCCGGACTTCGCGCACGAGGTGGCACGCAAGGTCGCCGACGGCGAGGCAACCTACGGCCTGGTCGTCGACGGCGCCGGCATCGGTTCGGCGATGACGGCCAACAAAGTCCCGGGCGTTCGAGCGGCCCTCTGTTACGACCTCTCGTCTGCGAGAAACAGCCGCGAACACAACCACGCCAACGTGCTCACGCTCGGAGCGGGTCTGATCGGGGACGGGCTAGCGTGGCAGATCACACAGGAATGGTTGGGTACGCCCTGGGGGCCGGGGCGACACGCTGCCCGCATCGAGAAGATGATGGAAATCGAGCAGCGCTATCTGAGAGACGAGAAATGAATCGCGAAGAACTCATCGAGGCGGTCACGAGGGAGGTTCTCTCCGCCTTGTCGCGGTCCGCCGATCCTGATGCCGAATGCGAAGGCGCGTGTGCTGCTCACAGCCCGGACAAAGTGCGCGATATCGTTGCCAACGGAGCGGACCGGGTCAGCTATCAGGGCAACGGTTCGGACGTCCCGCTCGATCTGGCCAAGTTCATCGATCACACCCTCCTCAAGCCGGACGCCACCGCCGACGACATCGACCTCCTCTGCACCGAGGCCAAGGACTATGGGTTTGCCGCTGTGTGCGTCAACCCGGCCTGGGTCAAGCGGGCGGCGGTCAATCTCAAAGGAACCGGTGTCCGCGTCGCTTCCGTGGTCGGGTTCCCGTTTGGTGCAACCACTTCGGACGTAAAGGCCATGGAGACGCGTCGTGTGCTGCGGGACGGTGCGCGCGAGATCGACATGGTCATCAACATCGGCGCTCTCAAGTCGGGCGAATACGATCATGTTCGAGATGACATTGCCAAGGTCGCGGATGCCTGTCATGAGGTCGGCGCCCTGGCCAAGGTCATAATCGAAACCAGCCTGCTCGATGACGAAGAGAAAGTCATGGCCTCGCACCTGGCCAAGGAGGCGAAGGCGGATTTCGTCAAGACCTCCACCGGCTTTGCCGGCGGCGGTGCGACCGTCCACGACGTTCTGCTCATGCGGGAGACCGTCGGGCCGAAAATGGGAGTAAAAGCCTCCGGCGGCGTCCGGAACCGCGAAGATGCCGAGGAGATGATTGCGGCAGGTGCGACGAGAATCGGAGCTTCTGCCGGAATTTCGATCGTTACGGGAGGTACATCGAGTGAGCAATATTGATCTTCGGTCCTTTGTGTTCCTCGACAGCCTCCAGCCTCAGTACGCGGCGTTCATCGGCACGACCGCCCAGGGTTTCCTTCCGCTCGCTCACGATGCGTCGCTCTTTGTCGAGATTGCCCCCGGCATCGAGATCAATCGAGTAACCGACGTCGCTCTCAAGTCGAACCGGGTCAAGCCCGGGATGCAGATCGTCGAGCGCTATTACGGGCTGCTCGAGATCCATTCACCGGAGCAGGCTGAGGCACGCGGAGCAGGAGCGGCGATACTCGACGCGATCGGCCTGCAGGAAGCCGACCGGATAAAGCCGAAGATCCTGTCGAGTCAGATCGTGCGCAGGATCGACGATCACCAGGCCCAATTGATCAACCGGATGCGCCACGGAAACATGATCATTCCCGGACAGACGCTCTACGTGCTCGAGTGCGAGCCGGCCGCTTACGCTGCGCTGGCCGCCAATGAAGCGGAAAAGGCGGCGAACATCAACGTTCTGGAGGTTCGTGCTTTCGGTTCGATGGGCCGGGTCTATCTCGGTGGAGAGGAACGCGACATCGACGTAGGTTGGCGGGCGGCAGTCGCCGCACTGGAAGGTTTGGAAGGCCGCGAGGAATAACGACGAGGAGGAGAACCAATGGCTGAAGCCCTTGGAATGATCGAAGCGAGAAGCTTCGCAGCAATGGTCGAGGCTGCCGATGCGATGGTGAAGGCAGCCAAAGTGGAACTCGTCTCCTACGAGGAGACCGGTGGCGGCTATGTGACTGCCGTTGTCCGCGGCGATGTTGCCGCCGTCAAGGCAGCCGTTGAGGCGGGCGTTCGCGGTGCAGAGCGCGTCGGTGAAGTCATCGCCAGCCATGTCATCGCCCGTCCGCACACGAACATCGACCTCGTGCTCCCGCTCGGCCGCGCCGAAGAGGCGGGCAAGGAGTAGGCAAAGGAGGGAGCGCATGCTCCTCGGACGTGTAGCCGGCACGCTTGTTGCCAGCCGGAAAGAGCCCCGATTGTCCGGGCTCAAGTTCCTCGTGCTCCAACAGCTCGACGTGGACAACACCGAGACGGGTAGCTACGTGGTGGCCGCCGACGCGGTCGGTGCCGGTGTCGGCGAGGTGGTTCTCTACGCAACGGGCAGCTCCGCCAGGCAGACGGAGTTCACGCACGAACGACCCTGCGACGCGGTGGTGATGGCCATCGTCGACACATGGGAGGTCGGCGGCGATGAGCGTTATCACAAGTAACCAATGAGCCTCCTCACCAACGAAGAGATCCGGGCGATCATCGAACGCGTCGACCGGCGGCTCGGGGATGTTGCCGCGTCGGACCGGCCCGCTTCTGCGCTCAGGGCGCAGGCCGCCCTGGCGGTCTCCGACGCGGAACTGGGTGACGGCATCTACCGCACGATCGACGACGCCGTCGCAGCCGCCGGACGCGCACAGCGGGCTTACGCGGCGATGGGCCTGGAGGCCCGCAAGTCCATTGTGGCGGCGATGCGGAAGGCGATGCTGGAGAACGCCGAGAACCTGGCGCTCCTTGCCCACACGGAGACCGGGCTCGGTCGCTATGAGGACAAGATCCGCAAGAACCGGGTGGTCGCGCTGAAGACTCCGGGACCCGAAGACCTGGAGCCGGTGGCGATCACCGGCGACCAGGGGATGGCCGTGGTCGAGTGGGCTCCGTTCGGATTGATCGGGGCGATCACCCCGACGACCAATCCGACCTCAACGATCATCAACAATGCCATCGCGATCGTTTCTGCCGGCAATGCTGCGATCTTCAACGTCCATCCAAACGCCAAGCGGGTTTCTGCTGAGAACATCCGCCTCCTCAACCGTGCCGCGGTGTCCGCCGGCGGACCTCCCGATCTGGTCACGGCAATCCCCGAACCGACCGTCGACTCTGCCAAGGAACTAATGCACCACCCGGACGTGCCGGTCCTCCTCGTCACCGGCGGCCCGGGCGTTGTGCGTGAGGCGCAGCAGACGTCGAAGCGGGCGGTGGCAGCCGGTCCCGGCAACCCGCCCGTGGTCGTGGACGAGACGGCAGACATCGATCGGGCCGCCTCCGCCATCGTTTCCGGTGCTTCTTTCGACAACAACATCATCTGTGTGGACGAGAAGGAGGCAATCGTCGTCGATTCGGTGGCGGATCGGCTTCTGCGGGCGATGGCGGAGAAGGGCGCCTACATCCTCAAACAGCACGAACTCCAGCGTCTCGAGCGGGTCGTTTTCCGTGAGCTCGGCCCGCCCAACAGGCCGGGAGTCGTCAATCCGGAGTGGATCGGGAAGAATGCGTCGCTGATCCTGGCGCAGATCGGCGTGCAAGTCGCCGATGACGTCCGGTTGATCGTCGCGGATGTGCCCCGCGAACACAGCCTGGTCTGGACCGAGCAGATGATGCCGGTGTTCCCGGTCGTTCGGGTGCCGAACGTCGACGCGGCCATCGACCTGGCCGTCAAGGTCGAGCACGGGTTCCGGCACACTGCCGGCATTCATTCGACCAACGTTGAAACCATCACCCGCATGGCGCGGGCGATGAACTGTTCGATCTTCGTTGCCAACGGTTCTTTCTACACCGGCCTCGGTGAGGGCGGTGAGGGCTACTCGTCGTTTTCGATCGCCAGTCCGACCGGTGACGGTCTAACCCGCCCGCGCACGTTTTCGCGGGAGCGGCGGGTCACGGTCGTCGGCGCATTGAGGATCGTCTGATGCCCATGCAGCCCGCAGTCGCGTTGCTCGAGTTCGACTCGATCGCAGTCGGCATCGAGACCGGCGACGCGATGATCAAGCGCGCTCCTCTGGATGTGATCAGGGCGGGGACCGTTCATCCGGGCAAGTACCTGGTGCTCATCGGCGGGCGGGTTGCCGACGTCGAGGAAGCGCTCGAGGCCGGGCGCCTCGCCGGGTCCGGTCATCTCATCGACGAGATGCTGCTGCCGGACGTTCACGACGACGTCGTGGCGGCACTGGCCGGTGCACGGGCGGCAGGTCCCGGGGAGGCTCTGGGCATAATCGAAACGTCGACCGTGGCCGCCGTGATCGAAGCCGCCGACGCCGGCCGCAAAGGTGCGGAAGTCACCCTGCGGGAGATCCGGATGGCCGACGGTCTGGGAGGCAAGGGCTACTTGCTCTTCTCGGGCCCGGTTGCCGAGGTCGAAGCGGCCGTGGAGATTGGGTGCGCCCGGGCGCCGGATCAGATCATTGCGGGTCGTGTGATCGCACAGATCCACGAGGAGATGGATGAGAACCTGGTCGAGGACGGCAGGTTCCGGAAACGGATGAGAGATGAGGCGTAGATGAAGGCGCAGCTTGCTCTCTCTGCCTCGAACACCGGACGTCCGCCCCCCCGGGAGCGGGGTGCGGGCATGGTGCCGGGAGGAGCGACGTGCAGTTAGCGAGGGTCATCGGGACCGTCGTGGCGACCGAGAAGACACCGAATCTCGAGGGCGTCAAGTTCCTGATCGTGCAGCCGCTGACCAAGGATCTGGAGCCGAAGGGACGGCCGGTTGTCGCGGCCGACGGTGTCGCCATGGCGGGACCGGACGAACTCGTCTACATCGTCGGATCCCGTGAGGCGGCGCAGGCCATGCCCGAGCCCTTTGTGCCGGTGGATCACGCCATCGTCGGGATTGTGGATGAAGTAGCTCTGGCGCCGAGGGCGGGTCGCCACTCGCCGGTCGAAGAAGGTGCCCGATGAAGATTGCCAGGGTGGCAGGGACGGTTGTGTCAACGATAAGTGCCCCCGTTTTCGACGGACGGAGATTGTTGCTGTGCGACTACGTTGATCCCTCCGGAGAACCGACGGGCGACTATGTGATCGCCGTCGATGTAGTCGACGCCGGAGCGGGGGAGACCGTTCTGATCCTCGATGAGGGCAATGGGGCGCGTCAGATCATGGAGATGAAGGTCGCGCCGATAAGAGCGGTGGTCGTCGGTGTTGTGGACGAGGTCGAAAGCGCATGACCGACGCCCAGCGCCTCTTCTCGAAGCTGCTCCGAGCCCATCCGTGGCATGGAGTTGCGATCGGACCGGACGCACCGGCGCGTGTCACCGCCTATGTGGAGATCGTCCCCTCCGACACCGTCAAGTACGAACTGGACAAGGACACGGGGATTCTCAAGGTCGACAGGCCTCAGCAGTTCTCCAACGTCTATCCCACTCTGTACGGATTGATCCCGCAGACCTATTGCGGCGACCGGGTCGCCGAGTTCTGCATGGAGCGGGCGTCACGCACCGGAATCGTCGGTGACGGAGACCCTTTGGATGTCTGTGTCCTGGCCGAGAAATCGATCACCCACGGAGACATCCTCCTGCCGGTGGTGCCAATCGGCGGGTTGCGGATGATCGACGGTGACGAGGCCGACGACAAGATCATCGCCGTCATGCAGGGTGACGCCATCTACGGCCACATGGAGGACATCAAAGACTGCCCTCCCGCCTTGGTCGATCGTCTCAACCACTACTTCCTCACCTACAAGGACGCCCCCGGTGCGCCGAGTCGGAAGGCGGAGATAACGCACGTGTACGGGAGTTCCGATGCCCACGAAGTAATCGAGCGCAGCATGGCCGACTACTTCGAGCTGTTCGGTGATGTCCAGGGTTTGC
Organism: Acidimicrobiia bacterium; assembly: GCA_035471805.1. Taxonomy (NCBI): domain Bacteria; kingdom Bacillati; phylum Actinomycetota; class Acidimicrobiia; species Acidimicrobiia bacterium. The sequence goes on from DATIPS010000033.1 coordinate 96,541, forward strand.
GCGAGTCGCTCGAATGAAAACTTGACAAGTTGACATCAACTTGACATCATTCTGACATCACAAGGCTGGAGAGTTTATGAGTGGGCAACGCAGCGGGTTCCAGACATTCTTGATCGTTTGGGTCGGTCAACTCATCTCGGTGACCGGTTCGACCATCACCGGCTTCGGGCTGGCGATCTGGGTATACCTCGAGACCGACAGCGTCACGCTCCTGGCCGTCCTGACCCTGGCGGCCAGCGTTCCCGGTATGGCCGCCACACCGTTTGCCGGTCCACTGGTCGACCGGATGGACCGGCGGAGGGTGATGTTGCTGGCGGACTCGGCGGCCGGCCTGGCCACGATGGTGGCTGCGCTGCTCTATTTCACGGGCAACCTCGAGGTCTGGCACATCTATCCGATCGCGGCCGCCGGCTCGATTGCGAACGCTTTCCAGGAGCCCGCTTATCTCGCCTCCGTGCCGTTGCTCGTTCCGAAGGCGCATATCGGGAGGGCCAATGGAATGATCCAGCTCGGGCCTGCCATTGGAACGATCGCCGCCCCGGCACTGGCGGGTGTCCTGGTACTGATCGCCGGAATCGGGGCGGTCTTGCTGGTCGACATGGTGACCTTCATCATCGCCGTATCCACTCTGCTGGCCGTGCGGATTCCGCGTCCGGCACCGTCCGCGGAGGCGAGCGATGCAGGCGAACCGCTTCTGAAGGGCTTCGCCCGGGCCTGGAGGTACCTTCGAGAGCGCCCCGGGCTATTCGGATTCCTGCTCATGGCCGCCGTTCTGAACTTCATCCTCGGCTTCGCGAACGTTCTCTACCTCCCGCTCCTGCTCAGCTTCTCGAATGAGGCCGCCGCAGGCGGGATCATGTCGATCGCCGGAGTGGGCATGCTCGTCGGGTCGGTCGTGATGAGTGCCTGGGGCGGACCGAAGCGCCGCGTGCCCGGGATGCTGGCTTTCATGGCGGTGTCCGGTGTTGCCGTTTCCCTGACGGGTATCAGGGAATCGGTGCCGCTGGTTGCGGCATCTGTGTTTCTGCTGATGGCGACGGTCGCCATCATCAACGGGACTTCACAGGCTCTCTGGCAAGTCAAGATCTCACCCGACATGCAGGGCAGGGTCTTCTCGGTGCGGCGATTGCTGGCCCAGTTCGCAGCTCCGATTTCCTACCTCCTCGCAGGTCCGTTGGCCGACTCCGTGTTCGAACCGGCGCTGGCCGACGATGGGTTGTTGGCAGGTTCGGTGGGTTCGCTCATCGGAACCGGACCCGGTCGTGGGATCGGCTTCGCTTTCGTGCTCATGGGTGCCGCCACCGTGTTCGTGGCTCTGGTCACCTATGCGCGTCCGCACATTCGCAACCTCGAGTTAGTACTCCCGGACATGATCGGCGAGCCGGTTCCCGCCGAGGCTTGAGTCCGGCATGGTCGGGCGTGCGGCGGTATCGTTGGTTCACGCTGACGGATGGAGCCCGACATGGCGTTGATCGAGCCCAGTTTCACTATGGGGATCGAGGAGGAGTACCTCCTTGTTGATCTGGAGACTCGCGATCTCGTACAGGATCCGCCGCCCGACGTGATGGCCAAGAGCCAGAGTCGCCTACTCGATCAGGTCGGACCCGAGTTTCTGCGGTCCCAGATCGAGGTCGGCACCAGGGTTTGTTCGAACATCCAGGAAGCCCGTTCGGATCTCGCCCGCCTTCGCCACAACGTGGCCGAGGTGGCCGGGGAGCACCGGATGGGTCTGATCGCGGCCAGCACGCATCCGTTCGCCCGGTGGGGTGAGCAGCTTCCCACCGACAAAGACAGATACCTGGAACTGGAACGCGACATGCAGGCGGTCGTGCGACGATTGGTCATCTGCGGGATGCACGTACATGTGGGGATCGAAGACGACGATCTTCGCATCGATCTGATGAACCAGGTTTCGTACTTCCTGCCGCACATTCTGGCGGCGAGTACCTCGTCCCCGTTCTGGCACGGCAACGACACGGGACTCAAGAGCTATCGGATGTCGGTCTTCAAGTCGCTACCTAGGACCGGACTGCCGGAGCACTTCTCGAGCTGGGGCGAATACCAGCGGCACGTCAACGTGCTGGTCGAAGCCGGCATCATCCAGGATGCCACCAAGCTGTGGTGGGATGTGCGGCCCAGCGCCCGCTATCCGACCATCGAGATGCGAGTCTCAGACATCTGCACCCGGATGGAAGACGCGATCACGCTGGCCGCCGTGTTCGTTCTGCTCCTACGGATGCTCTACCGGCGCCGCCGGAAGAACCAACGCTGGCGTACCTACGCCAACATGCTGGTCGCAGAGAACACCTGGCGTGCACAACGCTACGGTGTCGACGGGTCGCTGATGGACTACGGCCGGGGTGAACTGGTTCCCTACACGCAACTGGCCGATGAACTCATCGAGTTGCTCTGGCGCGATGCCGACGAGGCGGGCATGACCGACGAGCTTCAGCATCTGGCGGTGATCGCCAGGGAGGGAACCAGTGCAGACCGGCAACTGTCCGTCTACACCACCGCGTTGGACGGCGGTGCCGATCAGCACGAGGCTCTCAAAGAAGTGGTCGACATGCTGATGCGCGAAACGATCGATGGAGTCTGAGCCGGCTGGAGGCAGCTTCGGTACGTTTCTGATCGTTTGGATCGGCCAACTCGTGTCCGTGCTGGGGTCCACGCTGACCGGATTCGCAATGGGTATCTGGGTGTTCATCGAGACCGGTTCGGTGACGACCTTCGCTCTCATCATCGTGACGGCCAATGTGCCGGGACTCGTTGCCAGCCCGTTGGCCGGTTCGGTCGTCGACCGCGTTGACAGACGTTTGGTGATGCTCGTTGCCGATATCGCAGCCGGTGTATCCACCGGCGTGGCGGCGACCTTGTTCCTCACAGGCGCCCTGGAGATCTGGCACCTCTACCCGGTAGCTGCAGTCGGGGCAATCGCCAACGCGTTTCAGGAGCCCGCCTACGGGGCTTCGGTTCCACTGCTGGTACCGAAGCGCCATCTCGGAAGGGCCAACGGCCTGGTCCAGGCAGGACCCTCGCTCGGCGCCGTGGTTGCGCCGATCATGGCCGCCGCGCTGGTTGCCACGGCAGGGCTCGGCGTGGTCCTGATCATCGACCTGGTCACGTTCGTGGTTGCGGTGGCCACGCTCACGGTTGTTCGCATTCCCCGCCCCGAGGCCATCCGGGAGGATGAAGCCGGGGCGTCTCTGTGGCGCAGCTTCTCCTTCGGTTGGAACTATCTGCGTGCGCGACCGGGGCTCCTCGGATTGCTGGGCGTCTACGCGGTCGGCAACTTCATGCTGTCCGCCGTCGGACTGCTCTATCTCCCGCTCATCCTGGCATTCAGCACAGAGACCGCCTACGGAGCCGTGATGTCGGTCGGCGGCGCCGGCATGTTGCTCGGGTCGGTGGTGATGAGTGCCTGGGGAGGGCCGAGAAGACGAATCGCGGGGATCATGGGGATGATGGGTGTCGCAGGGGTGGGGGTGGCCCTCGCCGGCATATGGGAATCGGTGTGGTTGATTGCCGTGTTCGGTTCCATCGACATGTTTCTCGCTCCGATCATCAACGGTACAAGCCAAACCCTCTGGCAGACAAAGGTCGCCCCGGCGGTCCAGGGGCGGGTCTTTGCCGTTCGCAGGATGGTCGCCTTTGTCATCTACCCGGTGTCGCTGCTGCTCACCGGCCCGCTCGCAGACCGCGTGTTCGAACCGGCGTTGATGCCCGACGGTGTGCTGGCCGGTTCGGTCGGGCTCATCCTCGGCACCGGCCGGGGTCGCGGCGTCGGACTGATGATTGTCATGGCCGGTGTCGGAACGACTCTTGCCGCGTTGTGGGGTTGGCGGCGGCGGAGTGTGCGCAGTTTGGAGACTGAAGTCCCGGACGCGCTGGAGGTTCCTTCTACCTGATGCACGCCACTTTCGAACTTCCCGGTCCCGTCGACCTGGTGCGCACCATGGGACCATTGCTCGGACCGGCCGAGTCGGTCGGGCGGGTCGCCGCCGGGGAAGCTTGGCGAGCCTCACACACGCCTGCCGGACCCTCGACCCTGCGGCTCGTGATGCGCACCGGTGCCGTCGATGCCGAAGCCTGGGGCGCCGGCGCCGAGTGGTCCATCTCGCACGTGCCGGCGCTGCTGGGATTCGGGGACGACCCTTCCACCTTCAAGCCGGACAACCCGCTACTGCGGGACCTGCACCTGCGGGCCGGCGGTATGCGTTTCGGGGCAACGCTCTCGGTATTCGAGGTGCTGGTTCCAACCATCCTCGGACAGAAGGTGACCACCAAGGAGTCACATCGCGGGTACCGGCGGTTGATCGAAGCGCACGGCAGCATTGCTCCCGGCCCGGGTGATCTGCGGCTTCCGCCTCCACCCGAGGTGCTCGCCGACCTGCCCTACTTCGAGTACCACCCGCTGGGCATCGAACGAAAGCGGGCCGACACGATCCGCGGTGTCGCAGCTCGCGCCGACCGTCTCGAAGAGATCGTCACGATGTCGCGCGATGAGGCGGTTCGCCGGCTGACGGCCTTCGACGGCATCGGACCGTGGACGGCGGCTTTCGCGATGGCTACCGCACTCGGCGATGCCGATGCCGTACCGGTAGGGGACTATCACCTGCCCAATGTGGTCGCCTGGGCTCTGGCCGGAGAAGCGCGGGCGAACGATGCGCGAATGCTGGAGCTGCTCGAGCCGTATCGAGGCCACCGGGGCAGAGTGATCCGGCTACTCAAGCAAGCCGGCATACACGCGCCCCGGTACGGCCCGCGCAGCACCGTGCGCGGGTTCGAGGACGTCTGAGCGGATCCGGACGGAGCCCCCGGCCGTTCAGGGCAGCAACCCCAGGACCGTTTCGACGGCGACCGGTCCGGAGGCCGCCGGGTCGACCATGTCACGATGTCCGGCGCCTTCGATGATGGAGAGTCCTACTTTGTGCCCGGCAGCCTTCAATGCGGCCGCGAAGTCGATGGTGAACCGCTGAGGGACCGTTCCGTCTGCCGTTCCCTGGAGCAAGTGGATAGGCAACGAGATGCGCCGATCGACGTAGGAGTAGGGATTGCCGGCGCTCCAGGCTTCCGCCGCTTCGGTCCGGGATCCTCCGAAGAACGGGATGAGCAGCGGAGAGAACTGGTCGGAGTCGTAGGGTCCGGCGATGCCGACGAACGCATCGGGGAGGCCGGACCCGGCGGCCAGGCAGTCACCGTCGAACTCGTCGCCGGCGAGGGCGACGACGGCTGCGAGATGGGCCCCGGCCGAATAGCCGGCCAGGGTCACGGACGAAGTCTTGCCCCCGTAATCCTGTGCCGTGGCGCGTGCGAACCGGACGCCGCAGGCGACGTCCTCATAGGCAGTCGGATACGATCCGCCCAGTGCCATCGTCCTGTATGAGATGTTGTAAACCAATGATCCCGCGGTAGCCAGCAGGCCGGCCAGTTCGGAAACATCAGCGCGCTCTCCGCCTACCCAGCCTCCACCGTGAACGAGAACTGTCACGGGCCACGGCCCCTCACCTCCCGGTTGGAGCACGTCGAGTACGAGCAAGTCGGTGAACGGAATCCGGGCGAAGGTGGTGTAGGGCGTGCCGGCGGGGATCGTCGATGGAGACGGCGTCGGTTCGGCAGTCGTTGATGCAGTAGGCGATGTCGCGGGAACCGCACTTTCCGCGCAGGCGGCTGCGAGGACCAACAGCGCGAAGACGGTCGGAAAGATCTTCACGGGTTCAGCCGGTTTCGAGCCGGGAGGCGGCAGCCTCGTCCACGAACCACACCACGTCGCCGGCAGCCTCCGCCACGACCGCCGAAGGCAGTTTGTCCCCACCGAGAACTCGGGCGAGAACGTCGGCCTTGGCCTCGCCGGCCACGAGGAAGACCGTATGCCGGCAACGACGGAGGAGTGGAACTGTCGCGGTCAACCGCCAGCCCCGCCCGGGGACATGGTTGGCCACGTAGTCGGCGTCCGTTTCGGCGAGTGCCGCGGTCCCCGGGAACAGGGAAGCCGTGTGGCCGTCGTCGCCCATACCGAGCACGACGATATCCGGGTGATCGCCCAGGATCCTCTGGAGAGTCCGTGCGTATTCTTCAGCGGCGGCGTGAGGCGGACGACCCTTCTCCCACCGGATGCCGTGGAAGACGGCAGGTACGTGATCGAGCAGTTCCTCGCGTGCCATTCGCTCGTTCGACTCTTCGTGATCCGGGGCTACCCAGCGCTCGTCGCCGAGCCACAGATCGACGCGCGACCAATCGATCTGCGCAGCGCGCAGCTCCCGGTAAGTCGCGCGCGGCGTCGAGCCGCCGGCGAGGCCCAGCGTGACTCGCGGACCGGACGATTGCAGGATCAACCCGGCTATGTGAGCGGCAGCCGATCGAGCGAGCTCGCCGGGATCTGTAGCGATTACAACACGCATGCGGGCACCCTAACCCCGTTTTCGGGCGAGGATCCCACCCGATATGGGGTGATTCCCGCCCGCAGACTGCAACCGGTTGCCTATTCTCGCCCGATGGCGCATGTTGATCCGATTCTCGAGGAACTCACCGGTCCCGGCCAGCTATTCGAAATCGAGGAGGCCGTCGTCCACGGTCACTCGATGCGGGTCTACAAGAACCGTCCGCGCAACCTGCGCGATCTGCTTGCGATAGGGATGAGCCACGGAGATATCGAATACCTGGTGCAGGGCGACGTCCGCTACACGTTCCCGCAGGCGATCGCCAGGGCGCTCAGTGTCGCCGGCGCTCTTCACGACCGGTTCGATGTCGAGCCGGGCGACCGGGTCGCCGTTGTCGGGGCCAATGCTCCCGACTGGGTTGTCGCATACTGGGCGGTGATCGCGGCCCAGGGGATCGTTGTTCCGTTCAACGCCTGGTGGAAGGCCGCGGAGCTCCAGTTCGGCATCGAAGATTCCGGTACGTCACTGGTGCTCTGTGATGCCCGCCGCGCCGTCACCGTCGTCGAGGCGGGATTCCCGGCCGACCGCATCGTTGTGTGGGGCCGAGGGGAACGGCCGAAAGGGACCACGTCCATCGAGGAACTGGCAGCCGGCGAACCTGCCGCGCTCGACTTCGCAGAAGCTCGAGGGGAGGACGAAGTGGCCGGGCTCTTCTACACGTCCGGCACCACCGGGAAGCCGAAGGGATCAGCGAACACCCATCACAACATCATCACCAAC
>DATIPS010000034.1 GCA_035471805.1 Acidimicrobiia bacterium
AGACTGAACTCAGTCACTCGCAGCCGATGGCCTGAACGACGGCAGCGGCCGTCACCGGACATTCGACGGTCGGCCCCTCGTACAACCGCTTTACCTTCGAGACCGGGTACTCGGCGATCTGTGACCGCAGTCCGGCAGCGAACGACCGGTTGGGCTCAGGGCGAACTGGAACTCCCGACCCGTTGCGGTCATAGGTTTTACGAACGATTCATCGCCTTCATCACCGAGGCATCAAAGGTGTATACGCAATCCCCTTTTGCGCGAGCCGCCAACGGTTGACGCGCCGGCAGCGTTGGCAATAGAGTGACCTTTGCCCAAAGGGATGTTTGAATTCCTATCCGTATCGGGCTCAATGAAAAGGAGACGCCCATGGCCATGACGCTAAAACAACTTGGCGAGCGTGTACGCGGTGAGATCGTCGCCCCGGGCGACGGTTCGTACGACGAAGCCCGCGCCGTCCACAACGGCATGAGCAACCGACGCCCCGCCGCGATCGTTCGCGTGGCGAACGCGGGAGACGTGATGGCGACCGTGGCCTACAGCCGCGAGAACGATCTCGACCTCGCGATCCGGGGCGGCGGGCACAGCGCTCCCGGGTTCGGAACCGTCGACGACGGGGTGGTCATCGACTTCTCGCGGATGCGTACGGTCCGGGTCGATCCGGTGCGGATGACCGCCCGCGCCGATGCGGGCGTGACTTGGGGCGACTTCTATACCGCGACGTACCCGTTCGGTCTCACGACGCCCGGCGGCATCATCTCCACGACTGGAATCGCGGGGCTCACCCTCGGCGGGGGCATCGGCTACCTCTCTCGCGGCTTCGGTCTCTCATGCGACAACCTGCTCTCGGCGGACGTGGTCACCGCCGACGGTCGGTTCCTGATCGCCAGCGAGAACGAGAACGCGGACCTGTTCTGGGCGATCCGGGGCGGCGGCGGAAACTTCGGCGTGGTGACCTCGTTCGAATATCGGCTTCACCCCGTGAAGGACGTGTACTGGGGCCCGATGTTCTACGAGATCGAGGAAACGGCGAACATCCTGCGCTTCTACCGGGAGTACATCAAGAACGCTCCCGAACAGATGGGAGGCTTTCCCGCCTTCCAGATCGCCCCCCCGCTCCCGTTCATCCCCGAGAACCGGCACGGCGACATGTTCGTGGCGATCGTGGCGTGCTGGGCCGGTCCGCTGGACCAGGGCCCGGCTCAGTTCAAGCCTTTCCACGACGTCGCGGAGGTGAAGGCGGAGATGGTCGGCCCGATCCCCTTCCCGGCGATCAACATGGCGTTCGACGGGCTCTTCCCGAAGGGGATCCGGCAGTACTGGAAGGGCAACTACGTCCGGGCGCTCACAGATGAGGCAATCGCCGTCCACGTGGCGAACGGACCGAAGGCTCCCACAGTGAGCTCCACGATGCACCTGTATCCGATCGACGGCGCGTGCCACCGGATGGCTTCGGACGCGACGGCGTTTGGCCACCGTGAGGAGAACTTCTCCATGGTCATTGTCTCCGCATGGGACGACCCGGGCGCAGACGAGGCCAACGTGAAGTGGGTCCGCGACTACTCCGCGGCCATCGCTCCCCATTCGCAGGAGGGCGGTTACGTGAACTTCCTGGACGGGGACGACCAGAACCGAGTCGCAGCGAATTACGGTGCAAATTATCAGCGACTCGTCGAGCTCAAGCGGAAGTACGACCCCGACAACGTGTTCCACGTAAACCAGAACATCTGGCCGTAGAACGAATGGGCGCTGGGTCTATGCCTCTCTCGGGGGTTGCGGCTCGGTCCGGCAGGCGACGTTCGGCGCCCATCCGTCACTAGCTTTAACCGCTTCCTCCCATCGGGTCTCCCGGGGGTATCTCTCCCGGGGGAGCACGATGCCCTCGAGGCGGGACTGCCGGTGGCGAACGTCTGACGGCGTAGGGACCACACGGACGCACACCTTTCCCCGCGGCGTCGAATGCCCGGTCCTGGCCGGTTGTTCCCCGTCGTGTTCACGCCCGAGAGTCGACCGTCGGCGCGACCGCCTGCACAAAGGTGTTGCTACCGACCTGCCAGCGCGCCGAAGCGACTGCAACAGGTACTGCCACGAAGCGGACCGCCAAAGGACGAGACCGGCCAGGAGCGGACCTACGCTTGGATGGTCGCTCGCTTTGCCCACAGCAGACGCAAGCAAACGTGGCTCGGCCGCCGTGCCGAAACGCAGCGCTCCAGCCTTAGGTGTCCAAGATAGATACTTGCAGCATCGCTGCTTCGGTTTGAGAGCGAACTATGAATGCCAAATCTCCCAGCGCGGTCTTGTCCGAGTTGAAGGATCTGACCGACGCCTTCTTCCGCGCGGTGTCCTTTGCGCCAGGAGCGAAGCCTTGCTACGCCGACATCCATCGCCTCTTCATCGAGTCAGGCCTGCTGATCAGAAACGTCGGTCCGACGCCAGAGATCTCTTCGGTGACCGAGTTCATTCGTCCGCGTCAGGTCCTGGTGGATACCGGGCAACTCACGCAGTTTCACGAAGCGGAGATCGCGGCCGTCACTGAAATCTTCGGCAACGTCGCTCACCGCTTCAGCTCTTACTCGAAGTCCGGAACCCAGAACGGAACCCCCTTCCAAGCGCGCGGAATGATCAGCACACAGTTCGTCAATACGCCTGCCGGCTGGAAGATGAGTGCCATGGCATGGGACGACGAACGGCCGGGTCTCGTGCTTCCCGCAGAGTTTGAGTCCCCCTAGGACGCCGTTGCGAGGGCCGACGATAGCGGTTCGGTGGGGTTTTGGTTCGAGAGGCTGCCAGTGGACTGACTCACACTCTCGGCCAATGGCGGAAGTGCCGAACAGCTATTCGATCACCTGGTCGGCGCGCAGCAGGACTGCCGAAGGGACCTTGATGCCCAGCGCTCGGGCGGACTTGAGATTCACGCCCAGCCAGTACTGTGTGGGCTGGATCACCGGTAGGTCCGC
>DATIPS010000035.1 GCA_035471805.1 Acidimicrobiia bacterium
GAGCCTGCCGGTGCAGTGATCTGTCCGACCTGTGCCGGTGACCCCCAATACATCTGTGCGGCATGCAACACCTCGGGGAGCCTGAAGGTGTTTCAGGCGTGCCGGCATGTGGTGGCGGTGCCGGTCCCTGAAGTGGTGTTGGAGTGTGGGCATCAGGCCCACGAAATCGTGTCGTCGTCTTGAAAGGCCGGTAGCTACCTCAGCGCGGCTGGCTCCTAGGTATCCCTTTCGGACCCAACGGGTTGGCGTCACGTTCCATCAGGACTGAGGTTGGGCGCCAGCTGACTGAACCCACGCAACTCCGTCTTGGGTGGGCCAGCCGTGCGCCTGAACCGTGTTGGGCACACCCTGACTTGGTGCCGACCCGATGTGGGCCGATCGCTGTCGCGTCGAAAGCCCCGACCGGCAACGCCCCAAGTCCCGGGGGCTTCGAAGCTCCGGCACGCTGAACTTCATCACCCCCGACGTTCGGAACGGGGCTGCGAGACGGCGTGTCCGTACTGTGCTCACTCCCCGAGGCGACCCACACCGACGCGCGTGGCCTGATCTCGCCGATTTGTCCATCGGCGCAATAGGGACAAGCTGCCCTGTGCCCTCTGGCACACGGGAGGCATCATTGCGCCGAGGGAGGTCGTAGAAAGGAATGAGGGAGTGAATTCGGCCAGTGGGATCGCCCGGCGGCCAGGCAGTCGGATGCTCCGAGGGGCGTTCGCTTTTCTGATGGTTGTCGCGGGATGTTCGCCCTCGGCCGATGTCACCAGGGACGAGCTCGCCACAGTGGTGGAGCGAGACGCGGCGGTCTTTGCCGATTCGGGCATTCCCAGTGAGGTTCTAGACCAGCTAGCAGTGAACCGAGTCGTGGTGCTCGGTGAAACCCATCACCTCCGGGAGCACTGGGAGTTCGTTGGTACTCTCCTCGAGGACCTGCACGAACGGGGTTTCCGCCAGCTCCTGATCGAGAACCCGCAAATGGTTGATTGGCTGCTCGACGACTGGGTCGTCGGAGGGGATCTCATACCGGATTGGGAGCCTCCCAACCATCTGCTGCGGAAGTTGTCTCCGATTCACGATTTCAATGAGACCCTTCCGCCCGATGAACGAGTTCACGTGCGGTCGATCGATGCGAACGAGGCGTACTACGGGGGAGCGGCATCCTTCCGAGAACTGTTGCTGGCGGCGGCGGACAACGTGCCCACGGCCGGTCCCATCGCTGATTTCGCGGCGGTCGATTACCTCGAGGGGACTTCTGCCGATCAGGCGGAGGCAGTTGAGGCCCTACTCGCAGCGCTGGAGGCCGACGGTACGAACCTGACTGCGGAGTGGGGGCCGGACTGGTACGCGATCATCCTCGAGATGGTCAACGTGGAGGTCGAAAGCGTTGCCATTCGCGCGGAGCGCAGCGAGGACGACAACCAGGCGGCACGAATGCGTGAGGATGTCATCAAGGGCCTCGCCGATGCACGGATCGCAGAGATCGACGGGGGAACCCTCATCAACTTCGGTGCACATCATGCGCAGAAGGCTCATCTCATGGGCACCGAGCAGGAGTGGATCGGCGACTACCTCGCCCACACCAGCACCGTCGTCGACGGATCGATCATCGTGATCGGGTTCACATCGGCACGGACAGAGTTGGAACCCGGCGCCGGGGGAACGCCTTGGAACATCTTGGAGAGCAGCTCGCCCGACAACGAGATCCTCAGGGTTATCGCTGAGACATGGCCGGCACGAACGGTGTTCCTCCCACTCACCGATCCGCTTTTCGCGGAGAGAACGGTGGCGTACAACTCGGAGGACGTGATCTACGTCACATCCCTGGGCGAGCACTTCGACGCGCTTGTCCAATATGGCCTGGCCCACCGCTGGCCTCAGTCCTAGCCAGCACGGCCCACGATCGGCGGGAGCGAACGGGCAGGCGGACTTGGTGTCGGTCATGGCAAGGCCCCTCTCGAAGGAAGGGACCATCCAGCCACGTGTCGAGATGTTTGGTGAGTTCCTCGGCGAGGAAGGGCGAGAAGCTGACGGTGCGGCGGGCGGCGGGGGTCTTGGGTGGTTCCCCGACCCGAAGCTGGCGGCGCGAGAGGTCGAGTCGGTCGGTGCGTAGTGCTGCGAGTTCGCCGGGCGGAGGCCGATGTAGGCGCCGGTCGACCTTCTACCGGACGTGCATGCAAAAGTGTATGCTGATAAGCATGCAGAGTACGAGTGTTCGAATTGATCAAGCCACTCACCGGGAACTGAAGCGACTCGCTGATCGGCTGGGCACGACGGTGGGGGAGACCGTGGCCCTGGCTGTCCGGCGTTTGAGACAGGACCGGATCGGTGAAGAGCTCACTGCCTCGTTGAGTCCTGACGAAGTCGACTGGCTCGATGCTGACCTCGGGTGACGTGATACAACTCGATCTCGG
>DATIPS010000036.1 GCA_035471805.1 Acidimicrobiia bacterium
CGTCGGACTCGGTGATGACGTCCCAGCCCATCTGCTCGAGCTCGGCCGCCATTCCGATGACCTCAGACCAGTTCCAATGGAGCAGCAACACCGGGGCCATGGCCGAAGGGTAACGGGAGCCGGAGACCGCCGGCTAGTTGAGAGCCATGGGCCACAGGCAGCAGGCAGCCCGTCGCTGGTCGCGCATGCGGCGGTTCGCTTCGCCAACTGCTCTGTGTTCGCCGAAAGCGAACACACGTGGACGCCGAAAGCGAACACACGTGGATGCTGACGGGCTCGAACCGCCGACCTCCTGCTTGTAAGGCAGGCGCTCTCCCAACTGAGCTAAGCGTCCGTGAAACTGCCTTGTAGTTATTTACTCTTTCAGTGTTTATGCCGTATCCTGCGGGTAGCACAACGCATGGAGAGCGGATAACTGTGTCAGAGCAGATAACTAATCAGACGGCAAGATTATCGCAGATCTCGACGCTGGCAACATCATGGAACCGCCATCTGAGAGCAGCCAACCGCGCTCCCAAGACGATCGCCACCTACCTCGAGGCCGTCGGGCAACTCGACGGCTACCTGCACGAGATGGGAATGCCGACCGATGCCACCAAGCTCTGCGGCGAGCACGTCGAGGCGTTCATCGTGCACCTGCTCGAGACTCGATCGGCTTCGACAGCATCGAACCGTCAGCGCGCACTACAGCAGTTCTTCAAGTGGGCGGTCGAAGAGGGCGAGATCCCATCGTCACCGATGGAGCGAATGAAGCCGACTCAGGTAGAAGACAAGATGGTGCCGGTTGTCACCGCCGACGATATCAAGGCACTGCTCGCTGCATGCAAAGGTCAAGACCACGACGCTCGCCGCGACACGGCGCTGGTGATGATGATGCTCGACACCGGGGGCCGGCTATCGGAGATCGCCAGCCTGCATGTTGAGCATGTTGATCTCGACTACGGGGTGGCCCTGGTAATGGGCAAGGGTCGCAAACAGCGCAACCTTGTGATGGGGCCAAAGACGATCAAGTCCGCCGACCGTTACATCCGAGCACGAGCACGACACGCCTATGCGGACCTGCCGTGGCTCTGGTTGGGTCAGAAGGGCCGACTCTCGAACTCAGGGATCGCGCAGATGCTGCGCCGCCGATCCGACCAGGCAGGAATCGACCGTATTCACGCCCACCAGCTGCGGCACACGTTCGCGCACGAGTTCCTCGCCGCCGGAGGAAACGAAACCGACCTGATGCGCCTGGCCGGTTGGTCGTCCCGACAGATGGTGTCCAGATATGCGGCCAGCGCGGCCGATGAGCGCGCCCGGGAGGCGCACCGTCACCTCTCCCCCGTCGAGAGACTCCTCTGATGGCGACGCAGGTCGAACTGGTGAGGATCTACTGCGATCGCTGCCGTCGCACCATCGGTGCTGTCATTAGGTCGCCCGAGGGGCGAGAATTACGGCGTACCGGCAGTCGATGAGAGCGGGTCTGACTGCGGCCAGCGTGGTGTCGGACCGCCCGTTGATGCCAAGCGCGGCCAGAAGCCCGTCACCCATTTAGTCGTCGACCCGGCCGCCGTGTGTTGAGACCGCCGCTCCAACCCTCGCGACCCCGACGTTCTCAGCAATGCAAACCTTGCTCTACCGGGTCCAGATTGCTGAGAAACCGGGGCCCGGGCGACGGGAATCCTCCGAATGATGGAAACTGCCGAGCCATGGACTCAGGGGCGACAAAGGCTACCGGCCTACATGTTGAGCGCTATCACGGCACACAAGATGGCGATGCTGATCGCCGGTCCGGCCCAGAGACGCTCGCGACGGGACGGCGACGCGAGGTTCATAACCGTTGCGAGAACGAACAACCCGGTGATGACCCACATCGTGACCGGCCCGGGGTTCGGCCAGCCGAGGTCTACTACCCCTGCACCATCGAGGACGGTCAAGATGGCGAGCGGGTAGATGACCCCACCGGCGACCAGACTGGCGATCCTGAGATGAGCCGGGAGCACTCCCGAGTGGCGGCCGCCCCACGAGGCTTCACCCCACGGCGCACCGCGAGCCAGAGCCAGCTGGAAGACCAGAAGACCTCCCAAAAGGATCGCAGCACCAGTGCCTGCGAGCTCCACTTCCGCCTCCTCGGTCATCATCGGCTACTTCACGGCCGGCCATTCCGACCCTACCCTCCCAATCGGCGCCCGCTTCGGGAGGACCGACGGTTTCGGTAGCTAGCCCGCTAGATAGCGGCGAAGCTCACCGGCAAGTGGCCGCGCCGCCAATCGTTCAGCTGTGGCGAGGGCTGTTTCTGCTGCCTTGCTGAGTTCTTGGTCGGGTCCAGTGGAGGAGCGCAACCACCCGAGAGCTGCTACCGCATGTTCGTAGGATCCGGACGGCCAGCTACGAGCAGCTGCCGCCCACGCCTCGGCGCGGTCGCGGCTTTCAAAGCCGAGTTGCTGAGCACGCAGGGTGGCCCGAACGGCCTCCCCGGATGGTTCTGCGGGTATCTCCCGTGCGGTTGTCATCCATTCGTCGAATCGTCCTGAAGCCACAGTTGGCCGTCCGATGTCTTCTGCGAAGGCGGCCGTTTCGGCTGCAGCCAGAATGAACTCGCCGGCGCCGATCCAGCTGACGGTTCCCCCATCCAGCAGAAGAGGGAGATCGAATATGCCGCTTGGCAGCGAATCGAGATCTGCAGCCCACCTCGCCAACCAGAGGCGCGCCGTCGCAACCGGGACCTGGAACTGGATGTCGGTTATGTGGTCGTACTCGTTTCCGATTCGTTCCAGCAACCTCCGGGCCTCATCGAACTCGCCCTGCTGAGCGTAGATCCGTGCGGCTATCACGAGTTGGAGGGCCTCGGGGTAGCCCGGGGGGATGACGGTGCCCAAGGTCTCGAGGGCCTCGGACCATCGTCCCGCGTCGTAGTATCTCTGCCCGAGGGTGACCACCATCCAGCCGAGCGACTGCCCCTGGCCGCCGAGCCGTTTCACCGTCTCCAAGGCTTCACTCACCAACTCGACCGCCTCGTCGTACCGTCCCTGACCAACCAGCAGCTCTGAGAGGTTCGTGTGCGTTCGGGTGATCTGGAACACCGCGTTCTGGGCGATGGCCATCTCAGCCCCCTTCCGCAGGATCGCCTCGCCCTCGACCGGGTCGGGTACCAGGACACCCAATGTGGCCAGCGCGGATGTCTCGGTGGCGACGTCCTCTACTGCTCGAGCCGATTCCAGCCCCCTACGGGTCACGGCTATGGCTCGCTCCGGCTCCAACCCGCTCAACATGAGGATTCGGCCCAGTTGAGCTTCCGCCCGGGCGCGCGCCGACGAAGGGGGATCAGCCGGGATAAGCTCGAGGGCCTGCTCCGCAGCATGGAGTCCCTCCGTCACCTGTCCGAGAGGCCACAGCTGACGGGCCTCTTCAGTGAGGACCACACCGACCCCAAGGTCATCGCCCGCCTCTTCCAGCGCCGACCGATGAGAACGCAGAAACGCGACACTCTCCTGAAAACCCCGGGATATCCCGATGGCGTGGCCTGCTGCGACTATGGCTTGATAGCGTTCGAACCCGGACGGCCGCTCGGCCGGATCCACATCCAGCCAAAGCTCCAACACGGTGGCGGCATGTTTGATGACTGCCTCTTGAGCGGCGACGGCCTCGGCTTCCTTCATCGCCTGCACCGAAGCCTGCAGTGCCTTCGTGTAGTCGCCCGCTTCGATCCAGTGATGGACGAGGCGGTCCGACGTGGCACCGGCGGCGGCCAGGGCTTCACCGGCAGCCCGGTGCAGACGGGACCGTCGGTAGCGGGAGATCTCATCCCGGATGGTTTGACGGACCAAGGCGTGGGAGAAGGAGATCTCCCCACCGCGGCCCTCGACGAGAAAGCCGGCCGCCAAAGCCTCCTCGAACGCTTCCTCGAAGGCCGCCGGGGACATGTCGACGACCGCGACGAGAACGTCGATGTCGAATGATGCGCCGATCACGGCAGCTGCGGCCAACAACTCCTGGGCACCGTCGGAGAGCCGGTCGAGACGCCGTCCGATGGTGTCTCTTATGCCTTCGGGAATCGTCATGGCGGACTGCGGATCGAAGTTCCAAGCCCCGTCGACGACCATCGCCTCGGCGACGAGATGCTCCACGATCTCTTCCACGAAGAAGGGATTGCCCTCGGTTTCGGAGACGATCACTTCGAGTGCCGTGTCCGGGGCCGCTCCCCCGGCTACCGAGGCTACGAGTGATGCCACCTGCTCTGGTTCCAGGCCCGCTAGATCGAGCCGCTCCGCACGCCGGGCCCTACGCTGGTCCCGGAGCAGATCGGCCAAAGGGTGGCGCCGGTCGAGATCGGTATCACGGTAGGTCCCGATCACGAGAACCGGCACTTCCCGGTTGTGGCGCAACAGGTGTCCGAGGAGCACGATCGAGGCCTCGTCCGCCCAGTGGAGGTCGTCGAGTATCAGTACCAGCGGAGCGTGGCTCTCGGCTGCTCCGACGAGCACCTCCATGAATGCTTCGTTGATCATGTAGCGCTCAGTGTTGGGGTCATCGAGCAGCGGCTGACTAAAGGAGATCTGGCCAAGTTCGGGCATGAGTCGAGCCAGGCTGGCCGCCCCGGCCCCCCTTGGTTTGAGCGCCGGGTTCAACTTGAGAAGCGGCCGGATGGCCTCTACGAACGGCTGATAAGGCGCCACTCCTTCGGGGGGAGCAGAGCCGACGACGACTGTGGCGCCGTCGTTGTACGCCTCTCGCGCCCAGTGGTCCACCAGCGTTGTTTTGCCGATGCCCGGTTCACCCGAGACGGCAACCAGGTACTGACGGTTGAGGCCCGCATATACCCGGTCGAGGGCTCCGATGGCTTCTTCGCGTCCCACGAACTGTCTTACCGTCCGACCCAGAGCCGGGGAAGGAAGTTGCTCTGGCTGGTCGTTTCTCACCGCGGTTCCGGACCCGACCACCCAAACCTCGACAGGTTCGGTCACACCCTTCAGAGCCGACCAACCCAGCGACTCGAAAGTGAAGCCGCCGCGTACGCCGACCAAGGATCGGACGAGACTGCTCACTACCGCGGCACCGGGCGGCGCAACACCACACAGACGGGCGGCGACTGCCACCGGTAGGCCCGCGGTGTCACCGTCTACGATCTCAACGTCACCGGCGTGGATCCCGATCCTTATCTGCGGACCCGTGTCCGCCAGCTGTACCAGGATTGCCGCGGCCGTCTCGATCGCATCTACCGCCGATGAGAACGTGGCGAGGGCACCGTCACCGAGGTACTTGATGACGCGCCCGCCGTTGGTCGGGACCAACTGGCCGACAACGGCATCGTGGCGAGCGACTGCGCGGTCCGCCTCGTCGTCACCCAATCTCGAGCGCATCGCCGTCGACCCGACGATGTCGGTGAACATGACTATCACGAGAGAGCGGGACATCGGGCGATCCTACCGGCGAGCCGGGAACACTGCGGCTTCACAAAATACGCGAACTTCTGGATTTCGGACAGAACCGATTCGGTGAGCATCAACGGGGCCGCCTCATGAAGACAACCGGGGACGGCATCCTCGCCACCTTTGATGGCCCGGCCCGCGCCGTACGTTGCGGCCAGGCCATCGCCGTAGGCGCTCGCCAACTCGGCATCGAAATCCGCTCCGGACTCCACACAGGCGAGATTGAACTCCGCGATGACGACATAGGTGGATTCGCCGTTCACTTCGCCTCGCGAGTCATGGGCTACGCAGGGTCGGGTGAAGTAGTCGTTTCCCAGACGGTCAAAGATCTCGTAGCCGGATCGGGCCTCGCCTTTGCCTCGGTCGGAGAGCAATCGCTCAAAGGCATCCCCGGCACATGGGAGCTCTTCACGGTCGTGCACTGATTGCCGGTTTCGACCAACCCCTGGATCAGTGATAGATCCCGCCGTCTAGGTCCTGTGAGCTGCGATGAGTCCGGGATCTATGCGCTTCAGGTCCTCATCCGGGAAGGAGCTCAGAAGCTGCCAGGCAACATCGAGGGTCTCGGTGATCGAGCGGCGCCCTTCCTGGTTCACGAACCGTTTCTCGAATGCCCCGGCGAACTCGAGGTAGCGCCGGTCGGACTCGGAGAGGCTGCCTTCACCGATGATCGTGACGAGACGGCGCAGATCACGACCGCCTGCGTAGAGGGCATACAGTTGGTCGGCCACCTGCCGGTGGTCCCGCCGGGTCTTGCCTTCGCCTATTCCGGCGTTCATCAGCCTGCTCAGGCTCGGCAGCACATCGATCGGGGGCGAGATTCCCTGGCGGTGCAACTCGCGGGACAACACGATCTGGCCTTCGGTGATGTAGCCGGAGAGGTCCGGAATCGGATGGGTTATGTCGTCGTCGGGCATGGACACGATTATCAACTGGGTCACCGAACCGGCATGGCCGTGGAGGCGCC